>JAVCCP010000072.1 GCA_030765405.1 Candidatus Ancaeobacter aquaticus
CAGCATGAGCATGAGATATAATAAGGGCGTCTATCTTCCGTTCCTGATCATTGTATAGACCCTCAACATCAGGAAGGATTTTCTCCTCTATAAGCTCATTAACGGATTTACCGGTAAGTTTCTTGGCGTCAAACTGCTCTTTATTAGTGTCAACCAGCGGCATTCCAAAATCGACAATAATCCTTGTCTTGTCAGTTTGGATCTCAACACAGCTTCCGCCGATTTCTTTCGCCCCACGATGGATAATTAATTTCATTCTATAAAAGGATCCTTTTTAAGAGTAATCGTATCTGGTCCTTCTGATATTTAAAGGGGTCACACCTATTCATTAATCTTAAACAAATAGTTGCAACGACCATTTATTGGAACAACTCTTGTCATAGCCATATTTTATCACTTTGTCATACCTGACTCAATCTTTAAGCGTAAATAAAAAGGGGCATACCTAAAATTACAAATAAATGGGTCACACCTATTTTTTTACTTAATTCTATTTAAATTAGGTATTACCCATTTTCCCTACCAATCATCCCCACCACCTACATAAGTCCCGTCCGGTGTTATTTGAGGGCCACCGCCTACATAGCTTCCATCTGGTGCTAGCTCAGGTTCGCCTCCTACATACGTGCCATCAAGAGCCATATGCGGTTCGCCACCTACATATGTTCCATCAGGAGCCAACTCAGGTTCGCCTCCTACATACTTACCATCAAGAGTCATATGCGGCTCCCCGCCTACATATGTCCCGTCAGGGGCCAATTGAACTTCACCTGCATAAGCACAATAATTAATAAAAACAAAACATACTAAAAACAACAAACATACATTTAATCTTTTCATCTAATATATTACCTTTTTAAGTTAATTGTTCAGAAGGATAATCGGCGTTTAGCGCTTCTTTGCGAAGAACTTTTTTCATGTAAGACCGAGACGACCGATTATAAATGGTAGCAGCTACCATTTATAAAGCCAATTATTTTTCATCTCTAATTGCCCAATCCGTTTATATAAATTATCAACCAGTTGCGCCTTATCCTTTTCTTCAGGATCTTTATTCCCACTAAATAATCCCGGAAGCTTTTGCCTTAGTTCTTGTTTCCATTTCACCCCTCCCGTGGTTTGGACTACTATTATACCTCATTTTTCTATCTTATCCACTGGTCCGAATTTTGGGGAGTATTATAGTGTAGTTAGGCGGAGATTAGGGTGATGGCGCTATGTCTATACGACTCTATCTTATTCTTGTAATCGTCTTTCATAGGTGAGGCATAATTGGTTCCCTCAATATAGGTTAGGATTTCCATCATTGTCTTTTCATCAACGGTCTTTATAAGGCTTTCGTCCTTACTTAAAGCGGCGATAAAGACGCTGAAGGTGTTAACGGCCTTACCCTCCTGCGGCATCGGTACGGCTATATCAAGCTTGCCCATAGTCGTATCGTCCTCAAACGCGACCTTTATGACATTTACCGGGGCCTGCGAAATCATGGAAGCGTACTGGTCCTGATCCAATATCTTTAAGAACTTAAACTGTTTGGGCAATTCTTCAAACCTTTGCCTTTCTTTTTCGTCTGTTATTTTGATCCATATATCTTCCTTGTTGCCGGCAAGCTGCAATTCTGCCAGAACAACACCGAGTTCATCAAGGGTTTGATCAGCGTTAAACAAAGCGCTTGAAAACGCGAAGATATCTTTTCTATTTTGCACAAATTCAGGATTATTCAGGAAATGATATATGGACAGGTAATCCTCATTCACTATGTACAGGTCAATATATTTTTCTTTTAAGCGGTTATGCAGTTTTGATTTCATGTATGCGAAGGCGGGTTTGTAATTGGGATCGGTTTCTGTGAGGTATTCGTGGGACTCGCCAAGACATCGTTCTCTATACTCGTGCTCCAGCCAACTGGCAAAGTATGCCGCGCTTACCTCACTGCTACCCGCCATATCTTTCAGGATTTCCCAATCAATATAGGCGGATTCAATACCTCTGCCGCCGCCCGAGCCGTGATGGCCGGCTATCGGCAGATCCTTCATAACAACAATACTAAGTTCATTTTTGATACCGTTGGTGCCGTTGGTACCGTCACGGTATTTCTCCTTTACATGGTTTGCCATCACATCATCATAGAAACTCTTTATTAAAAACCATTCAACTTTATTATCCTCACCCTGCAGTTTGCCGGGTTCGGCAGTGGGGAGGTTTAGGAAGCCGTAGTCTCCACGATCAAATCTATCCTTCATCAAATCCCTTAATTCTTTCGAATCGGGTGTCCCTTCAAAGGAACTGGTTTCAACTGTTGCAGTAGGAATAATAGATAGCATTTTCTCAACCCTTTTCAACAGTACAAGTCTCGACTCTGCAATGTTTTTTTTATCGCTTTTGTTTTCCCTGAATAGTCTTTTTAACTTCTTTAATTCTTTGTATAATTTTTGCGTTTCTTCTGCCTTCGGTGTGTCTCCTAGGAGGTCGTAATGGCTTACCATGTCATACTTGTCGGATACATAGATTTCAGCTTGTTCTATTCCTTTTATTGATAACGTATTTAATTTTGTTTCTGCTTCTTCTGTGTTAAATTGTCCTGCTCTCTCATTTATCTTTTTTTGAATCTCCTTCATAGCCTTGAATATTTCTTCTAATTTCCGGATGTGCAACGGTCTTTGCTGTGAGCTAATATCTTGTTTTTTCAGCTTACCTTGACTTTGACCCGGAAACAAAAAGTTGGTTTTAGATATTACTTTATCAATTTCATGATTTAATTTTTTTTGCATCTTGCTTGCTGATACGCTATTGATGAGTTCCTCCAAACTAGCAATCTTATTATTAATCATTTTCTTCTTCATGGCAGAATATTCAGGGCCAACAGACTTCGCTACCTCAATTCCAGCTCTAAGCCCACTAAGCTCACTAGGTTCCTCTCCTTCCCTATCTTCCCAATCGCTAAAATATACGTTTTCCGGAAGTCTTTTGAGAGTTTCTTCTAACTCGTTTAATATCCTAATAATAGGGTATTTAGTGATATTTTCTATTTTAATAATCATTTTTTTTAGTGCTAAAACCCCTTTTGCTTTTTCAACTTTTAACATTGTCTTTTTGTTGTCGGGGTATAGCTTTTTGAAATTATCAAGAAGACCTATTAAATCTTCTGCTTCTTTAATTTTGTCATCGTTCAAATTGCTTGCTCCTAATAAAATTAAATCTACTTCGCGTTCTACTGCATCTATAACATCTTGAACTTCGTCTATATTTTCTTCTAACGCCTTACCAGAATAAACAAATTTCTCATCTGTCCTATCTATAGTATCCAAAAGAGTTTTGATGAAATATATTTTTTGGTTTTGGTTTAATTTTTTCTTTTCGTCTTTGATTTCTAGCAGTAAAAAGTCTATTAGTTCACTTGAAGGGTTTAGTTCAAGATCCTCGTTATCTGCAATTGACATTAAAGCTGAAATAGCCCAGTAATGTTCAGCAGGTTTAGCAGTTTTAGCAGTTTTTTGTGCTGGTACTTTTTTTGTTATTCTCTTACAGATTTTAACAATTGAACTTGTGATAAGTCTGTTAAGTAATTTTATTGTCTCCTTATTAAATTCCCCTTCTTTTATATATTTTTTTTCAAGCAATAAAGCATCGACAAGTAAGTGCATTGTTGGTACGTCACTGGTTATAGACCGCTTTGAATCCCTATCCCAGATGTGCAATAAACCCGATACACTCATTTCACGCATTTTTAGCGCTGTTTGTTTTGCTTGGCCTTTTGCATCTTTAGAAAGGAAAAGATTAGAGGCAATGTTTTCGAGGTTTTTTGGTGTATTGAGTATAAAATCTTTACACCTTGTACGGAAATCCTCAACTGCTTTTTTATAAGCATCATCATCATTGTTAAATGTATAATACTCCGGTACTTTTAGTGCTTTTGGATATTGAAGATCCTTTAAAAAAGTATCCAAAGTATCCTCCCAGCGCATTGCTTGGCTGGCCATTCTGTAGAGATCTTCACGTGATATGAGGTTCTCTGTGCTCATACCTAGTGCTTCGTTAAGTTTCTCTACTCTTTCATCTATATTAGTTGTTTTTTCTAATACATACTCCTCAAGAAAATTTCTGAATTTATTTATTTCCTTTAAATCGTGTGTTAAATTAGGGTCAAGTTCGGAAACGTAAATATGTATTTTTCCCTCATAATCTGTAGTCCAGAAACTGTGTATACCGTATTCCTTCATTTTCTTGCCAAGCCCCGCATCTTTTATTAGCTCAACAATAATATTTCCATCACTTAAAAGATCTAAAAGCTCAGACTCAGTTTGATTAACTCCCTTTTCCTTTGCTTCCAGCACATCAGCAGTTATATCTTTTTTTTCAGCTAAAGCAAATTCAACCCTGAGCTCTTTCTTCACTGGCTCTGTTAAGGCAGGACCCTTTGTTTTATCTGTAGCAAATCGTGTAGGACTTATATCAGCCACTAGTTTGCTAAAATCGTCTATTTTTCCTATATCTACGGTAAGATAAGTTTCTAAAAAAAGGTTAACCCCCCCTTCTTTTACATTATTTAATTTTTGTTTTATGACTTTTAGCTGTAAACACAGCTTTTTTACTTTTTTGTAATCACTTGTTTTTAAAGCATCTTTACCTTTATCAATAAGATTTTCTGTTGACGTTGTTAAGCTTTTTAAGAGCGTCTGTGTAGATGGTCGGATCCCAAACATTGCTAATTTTACTAATTGCGCATGTGTATACTTCTGTGCCTGTTCTGCTAGGACTCTTCTTGCTGCAACAGTAGCTTTATAAGCTTCATCGCTGCTGATACCTCCTTCAAAGTGTCTTTTGCGGTCATCTTTGTCAGGTTCCCATTTACTCATAAAAGTAAGCAATTCACGTCGTGCAGCTTTTATATCTTCTATATTTCCATTTTCTACTGCAGTTTTGTATACCTCAATCGCTCTATCAACAGATTCTCTCCGTTCCTTTAACTTATTTCCTATTTCCTGCATTTTTTGCATGATGTCTTTTTTGTATGAAGGAGCAAGAGCATATGTAGCATTTTGGCACAGAAATACAATCGTTACCGCAAGGGCGATAATCTTTATGAATAACTTTTTATGTATTACTTTACTTTTCATTCTTTCCCAAAAATTCATTTCATTTAAAGAAAATGCAATGCATCTCTGCATCTAAGCTCTTGCTCTTGGTTCTTAAACACAAAGACTTTTTCTTTTCTTGCATTCTCACAAGAAAAGTTCTCTTTTTATAAAAACAACATCAGGACATAGGATGAAAACTAAGTTAAACATCCTACCCCCAAGGTTTTACTTATCATTATATACATAATATTCATATTATAAACTATAAATGTGGTTTTGTCAATAGGGATATTGCTAAATGTCTGCATGAGAAGGAGATATAAGCATGCATTTAAGAAAAAGGATTATGGAAAGAGTAATTTTTTCAAAATGAATATTTTTCTGAATGAATAAGCCAACATCATATAAGGCAGGCAGTCTAGTCGCGGAGTTCTGGTCGAGTAGATATAATATGGCCGTCACACTTAGACATGCTTTGTGTTCCCTGTTACTCTCCCCTTTCGGTTTGGAGAGTGTCACATTATTCTGTCTTATGCTTCGACTTCAACACCC
>JAVCCP010000073.1 GCA_030765405.1 Candidatus Ancaeobacter aquaticus
AATCGATCTTTTTCTTGTTGTAAAAATAAAGGAGTTCTTGTGACACCTTTTCGGCAAGTATGTCAGCTTGGTGTTTGTGAAATTTCACTCTGATATTGCGCCAGTTAAAAGCAGGAATATGTTTAGATACTTTTCGCACCCTATCAAGAACATACGCAGTGTAAATATCGATCACAAGGACAGCATCGACACGCAAACATGCCTTGTATGCCAACACAAGTCTATCGATATTCTGCGATGAACAGCACAGAAACGTAAGCCTTCAGAGACCCCCACCTGTAAAATTGCTTCTTCGCTACACGGTAATGCTGTGCACCACAATTAAGAGCATCAAGCCATGCATCTAACTTGTTTTCAAAGTTAGTATCGTTATTTTTCCAAAGATTTTTTGTATTATTTAAAAGGTTTATTAAATTTTCCAAAATATCCAGTGCGGTGTTTAGTTATGGGTTTTTCATCATCTCTTCATAATGTTCTTTATATCCACTTTCCTTAAATACCAAACCGAGAGCTTCCTTAAAGTGATCGTAATTGAATTCTTTATAATCAAAAATATTCTGTCCAAGCGAATGGGACTCACGGTTTATATATCTGTAAAATGCTTGATACTTATTATTCTGCAATTCAGGCTTTTGAAAAACATTGTTTAAGTCTTTTTTTTCAATAAAGTTGAAAAAATATTCAATAATATTTCTCATACAATTTGCGACAACTGCTGGGGGCTGTTTATCATCCTTTACTATCTGCCAATAAGAATGATAGTCATTCTGAATCTCCTCATATTTCATATTTAGAATTTGACTGCCATTAAAATTTTTTAGCAGTCTAAATAGCTTTTGGTCTTTTTTTCGGCGTTCATGATTTATATCAGTCAACTCATAGAAAAAATATAGACTGTGTGTTAGCACAAATACCTGTTCGTATTTATCTGAGTATAGGAACTCATTTTTTATCAACAGTCCGATATTGAATATATAGATATGTGACAAGCTCGAAATTGGGTCATCAATCACAATTATTTTCTTTTGGCCTACATCAGAAGCATTTTTCTTTCCTTTGCATAGTTCAAGAAAATACAAAAAACTGATTATCATCTTTTCACCCTCACTAAGAGTTTGAAAAGTATCGGAATCCTGTTCGTCTCTAACTATTGCATACAGATTATCGGAATGCTTTTTTATTTTAAAATCATCTATACCTAATTCTGTTAAACCGCTATTAATTGAAACAATTGCCTCTTCAATATTGACTGTAGTTTCTTGTTGCTCACATATAATCTGCTTTTGTGTTACAATTCGTTTCTCAAGATTCTCTATAATTTTTGTGATATTATTAGATTTTTTATGAGCCTCATCTGTTTCTTTTTTATAGGCAGAAAGCGTCTGGTCATAGTCCCAACGCAAAATATTCCAAAATGTTTTTTTTATTTGATTTAAAACCTCTTCCTTATTATCAATTCGTTGGTTGTGCTTGCAAACTTTTTGGTTGGCATTGTTAATGAATTGATTCAGGTTTTTAATCACTTTTGATGAATCTACAAAAGTTACCTGCTGACTTGGGGTTTTAAGCTTTTCCTCAATCTTTCTTTTGTTGTCATCCAAAACTTTTAATGCTTGGTTATATTTACTTTGGAATTCTGTTTTACTTTCACTTAAAAACGGGTTGGATTCATATGTTTCTCTTGATTGAATAGAATTGATTGCAGTTTCATAGTCATAAGAAAGTTTTTTTAGTTCTTTAATGTCATTTTCATAAGACTCGCCAAAATAGTCTTTAATATTATTTGAAACATTCTGTGTAATAGTCTTTTCTTGGCAAAAAGGGCAAGGTTCACCGTCTTTAGAAATATCAGCTGGCAAATACTCTAATCCTTGTTTTACCCAGTCTGAATTATCGAGTTTGTTTATTAATTCTGCTACAGTACTGTTTACATTTCCAACGATTTCTTTTTGAAATAATGTTTCATTCTCAATCTTATGTCCCGTAAATGTAATAGTAGTAATGGTGTTACACCGTTCTGCATTTTCAGCCTGCAAGGGTTCAACTTCTTTTTTCAGTTCATCAGTAGTTTTATCTGGCTTACTTTCTGGTTTAACAAGACCAGAGATATGGCAAAAAAGTGTTTCCTTTTTACCTTTTAGACCTTCAAGGCAAAACTCCAGAACCCTGTCACCTCCAGTATATGTAGTCTTTATTTCCCAGACCTTGTTCTCAGCACTCTGTGTTCTCTGTGACAGTTCGCTATTAATCGTGTTAATATCTTTAGTCTTGCTGGCTTTCTCTTCACTAATAGCTGTTATTTTATTCTGAGCATTTCTAATCGTTTCTTCAGCTACTTTATTTTCTTTTGATAAAGTGAAAATGCCTTTCAAATTATCTGATTCGTAAAAATGATCCTGAATAAACCTTTGGTTATATACCAGAATTTCCTCATTGTTTAATCCTTCAATAGAGCATTTTGAAAATGCTACACCATCTTTGTCGTATAAAAAGTTTGAGAGGATGCTTTTACCTGTTCCGTTAAGCCCATAGACAAGATTGACCTTTTTGTCAGTCGCTAAAGCTGTGAGGATTTTGTAACTTGCAACATCACTTAATTCAATCTTGGTAATCACGACTCTCCCTCTATCAATTTCCTTATACAGAACATATTATTATATAGACTTCCATGGTATACGAATATTTCATCATGTATCACAACTATGTCTTATTATTCTCATAAAGAATCCTTTACAAAATGGATAATATCCCTTAATGCACGGCAAACATCATATTATACAGAGTTCTAGGCAAAAGGAAAGCCACATATCTTTATGAGTACAAGAGAGTGAATTGAGGATAAACAAAGGCAAGATTAGCTAGCTAAATGCTTTTATGAACTTAGAGTATTTAGAGGGGTAAATATTTTTACCCCTCAACTGTAAAAGACGATAACTCCTGTCCCTAGTATCAAACTCCCATAAACCTGCTTCAGTAGCTATACGATAACAAAACCATGGATGC
>JAVCCP010000074.1 GCA_030765405.1 Candidatus Ancaeobacter aquaticus
ACTCCATACATGGGATCCACAGCAATCTTACCTAAATAGCTACGAATAAATAGTTTCCCCGGATAGTTTGTGATAAAATGCTTCAGATAAAAGATTTTTTTTAAGAGACTTGATTTTTCAAAAGTGAATTCGGGGGACATTTTGAGCTAACCCGGGTTTAACGGACGGGTTAATTATGAGACAGCTTAATTATTGCAATCTCGTCATTGATACACATATTATTGCCTGAAGGGGGGACACCACAATGTGTCCTTATTTATAAAGGGCTTAAAAAATCGCTTTTTTATCTCTTCTAGAACTATCTTTAGATTTTTTCATTATTATTTCGCCATCAGGCATTAGATAGTAAATTCTTCCTTGTAAAGAAAAAGGGGATGGTATACCCAGTCTTTTGTTTTCTTCCAATACTTTATGAGATGCTTCACACGCTTTTGATGTAATGTCTGTAAAATTTTTGTAAGTTTTTAGAGAAATATTCTTATTTGCAGGTTTTCGCATATTGTAAAGCCTCCTTGAATTTTTCAAATTCACAAATATCAATTATATTAATTATGTTGTTATTTCCAACAACAATATTTTTATATTGAAATTCATTATTATTAACAATTGCCCACTCATCAGCATAGTTTTTATATATGTTCCAAAAATTCAATAAACTCCTATAATAACGTCTTATTACATCATTATCTTCAACTAAATGACCGCCTTTTTTAACGCGCTCTATAATCCTTTCTATAAATAATTCTGTTGGATAGGCAAAAAGATAAAGTATAACAATTTCGTAATTATTTTTCTTTAACTGATAAAATCTTTTCCTTAAACCCAGTCCAGACATAGTAGTTTCAAAAGAAAAGCTTGTTTTTTTTGAAATAAGTTCATCTATTGATAAAAGAGCTTTTTTGCCGGCCGCAACAGATGATAATTTCTCTTTCACTTTAATTTCATCTGCATTAACAAATCTCATATTTGATTCTAGAATACTGTTAGCAAGCGTAGTCTTCCCACTTCCGTTTGCTCCTGAAAAAAGTATAACTTTTTACCTTTTAGTAATCATAATACCCTACAATTGTCGTTAGCGTAACTATAAGCATACAATGGGATCAAATCTTTATTCTTAAAAATCTTAGCAGTTTATTTGTTTGATATTCCTGGTAAAAAAAATAGACTTGGCACCCATTGTCATTATTATCTATTTAAATGATAAAATTAATCTGTTTATTTGTCATTTGATTGTTTTTTATTGTATTCTCCTTGTGATTGTTGGGAGTTTTGTTGCATTTGTTTTGCTTCGGGTGGATAGGTTACTGTTTTTACTGCTATATTTTGTACCTTTTGGTATGCATCTTCCAGCTGATGTGATAATTTCGAAATTTGCTCCTTCTGTTCTTTTGTAGCGCGCTCAAGTGATTCAATTTTTGCGATTGCTACATTTTTTTCACCCTCATATGTTTTCTTTAAAAGCTCTTCCCTATTTTTTGATTCTGATTGCAATCTATCTGTTGTTTCTTTGATTGCTTTATTAACCATTGTATCGATTTCCTTTGGAAAGCTATCTACCTTCTTTTGCAAATCATGAAATTCTTGTTCTTTTTCGAGTATATATTTTTCTCTTTCATCTAATTGTTTCTCTGCCTCTTCCTTAGTAGCTAGTATTTCTCTTTCGCGTTTTTCTTTTTCATCTTCAAACTTATCTTTTGCTATTTGTTGTTCCCTTTTGAATGTATATTCATATTCTTCCTTCTTTCTTTGTCTCGTCCTCGAGTCATCTATTTCCTGCGCTTTGATTTTTTCCTCGCGTTGAATTCTCTCATTTTGTTGTTCATCTCTCATTTTTTCTAATTCTTTATTAAATTCCTCCCCTTTATCATCCATCTCCTGCTCAAACTCTTGTCTTTTTACCGATTGAGATTCAATCAATGCAGCTAATGTTTGTGCATTTTTATCTATTTCGTATATTTCCTTGAGTTCTCTATTTTTATTTTCAATGGCTCCCTTGACATTTCTGTATTTATTAACCTCTTCTTCTAATCTATCGGACAGCTCGATCAACATTTTACCGATTTCTGCCCTTAGATCTCCGATACATTTAACTACACTTTCTGAAGATATAGAGTCCGCAACGGAAAGAATCTCATCAGTTTTTATTTTTAAGGTCATTTCCGCGGGTCTTAATTCCAGCTGATCCTTTTCTTGAAGCTGTTTGAGAATTTCTTCGTACGAATTTAACATTTCCTGTTTAGTATTAGACATCGAAATCTTTTTTTGGGGTGTTTTCTTTTCTACCATAACTGCATCCTTTCTTTTTTTATATTTTTGCGGCTTATATATTCAATATCCTGTGCTGGGTTATAATAATATCTAAGATTATGGCTGAAAGGCAAGAAAAAGTATAAGTTAATATTATTTAAAGGTTATATAAAATTTAATTATTTCGAAGAACAGAGTGCACGATATGGGCTTAAAGCTCCCGGCTACCTGTGCTTTTAAATTGTTTTTGTCTTACCCCGGTTCACTCAGTTTCAGAACATTTTCTTTTGTGAATATCTCAATATCCGACGGGTTTTCAAGGAAATTTCCAACATCTCCCTTAACCTTTTTCCAATCTGCATCTTGAACAGTGTTATATAAAAACGATCTCCAATTATCTTGTGATAAGACATCCCCTTTCCATCCTGTCTGAGACAATGCATTATTCAGAAGCGCTAAGTTTGGGACTATGTCTTTCCATTTAGAAAAATACCAGCCAATATCAAAGTAATCCCTGCCTTTAGTGTATTTTCTGTTCAGCAGTGCATGCAATTTACCTGCAAATAATGATGGTAAATCATACGTCAGAAACGCAATGGGAAAATATTTATTAACAATAGATGTTTCCAGCACGCTACCTTGTGGAGGCTTTGTATCAACTTTGATGTATAGCCTTCCCGAGAAGCCGCTAACTCTAAAACATACTCTTTCATAATGTTTTTTCATCCTTTTTGTATCGTACAATGTATTTTTCTATCATTCGGACAGCATCAAACAGTGACTTTTTATCATACCTCTTTGCATATTGAGCTAAAATATCAAGGTCGATCTTTTCAACGTTTTGCAGTCGCATTTCATTGAGGTAATCAAGTGTTACCCTTATTTTCTTCAAATAGAAAAAATCTAACAGGGCTTTTTCTGGTGAGGCAATAAATGCTGTCTGTTTATTCATACATACCGTTTTATACCCCCAGAAAAGAGAGCTCTTTATATGCCGATAATCATACACACCAACTTTTGTTATGAACTTACCCTGTCTTTTTGTGGTTACCGATGTATATACCGAAACACCTTCCGGGATCAAATCATGATACTCTAAAGCCTTCTCTAAACTAATATAGGAAGGGCTGATCAATGCCGATGCGACATAAGGCTCGAACAAATCGATTTTTCGATAGGGTTCCGCGAGGAGATACATCCCCCGCTTTAATTGAATTAGTTTACCGGTTTTCTGCCATCGACTAAACTGTACCTCTACAGCATTAACGGAAGAAGCCCCCGGTAAGAAAAGCTTCTTGTTTACTATAGGTAGTTTACCTGCAATTTTAATAAAATCTTCCCATTTCATACAATTATCTTATCATATATGTTAAGATATTGCAATACAAATGTTGAGATTATTCAAAATAAATCAGTAAGTCGTAAATCGGGACACTCTTTTTATGTCTTTTTATAGCAAGGTATTGAAACGAAATTCCGCAAAACTGGCAGACAGCGATTGGATTTGCGCGGTTTAAAGACTGTAGATATCGGATTATATGTTAGTACATTGGCAGGGCTTCCGCCACAAAGCGACGGCGGATCTGTCCTACGGCTGCAAAGCCCTGCGCTACATTCTGTTTAAAAAGACTTTTCCTACAAAGAAAAGTATCGATAAGAAGTTTATAAAGTGCTATAATACACTTATGATTAAAGAAACAGACAGAAAAACAATTTATGAAATTTCTAAAAAATATCACGTTAAGCGGGTGGTGCTTTTTGGATCATGCACAAAGCAAGAAAGAGAAAGCCGAGATATTGATATTGCGGTAGAAGGCCTCACGCCTAAAGATTTTTACAGTTATTATGGCGATCTTATGTTTTCTCTGTCAAAACCTGTTGATATTATTGATCTCTCTGGAATATCTAAATTCAACAAATTGATACAAAAAGAAGGGGTGGTTCTTTATGGCTAATTTTCGAGACAATATTGATGCTGAGTATGAAGCCATAGATAAAATCATCTCTGCTTTCATATTTCAGGGACACCATACTAAATTCAGAACTCCATACATGGGATCCACAGCAATCTTACCTAAATAGCTACGAATAAAATCGCTCGCAGCGAATATCTCAGAAATATTTGATAATTTTGAATTC
>JAVCCP010000075.1 GCA_030765405.1 Candidatus Ancaeobacter aquaticus
CTAGGTCGTACCAATGAAGCTTATTCTCTCCGCAGGCAGTGTAAAGAAAACAGACATCCTGCCTATTCTCTTTACACTCCACTGCTGGGCTATTCCAATGTAGTATTCTGCTGCTCCCTCCTTGTCCACGTGCTCATTCCTTCGGAATGAAACGAGGCAAGCAGTCGCAGTATTGTGTGGCACTAGGTCATGCCACGCCTCGCCGAGGCTGGCTCGGCTTTTTTACCCCTTCTTTTTGTTTTGCTTTACCTTGGGTTTTTTAGCGAGCGGCTTGATGAGTTTGTTTCCTGTAAGGAATATAATCTTATTAAGGTGCGAGCGAATTTATAAGGAGGCTATGCACAAATAATTTTTTCTTCCCACAGACTTCTGACTGGATTGTATAAGAAGATATTATTTGTGAATAAATAAAGCCGACACACTCCTTATTGGATTTGATTTTATTGCAGGGTTGGACTATAATTTGGAACATGAAACGTTTACTTCTAAATATAATAATTCTTTTTAGCCTTCTCTCTCCCCTATTTTCTACAAATGCATTCTCTGAAGAAATTACACCTTTGAGTAATCAAGAATACTTTACTGCTGTTCATAAATCTTTCGCTGAAGCCAAAGACTCCATTTATGTTGTTATGTACTACATTAATTTCAAAAAAGACCAACCTAAGTCTACGGTCTCTATATTGGTTAATGACTTGGTTAAAGCTAAAGAACGTGGTGTTGATGTTAAGGTTGTCCTCGATCAAACTATCGTTTTCAAAGGAAACAGGCTTCTTGGAAGAGATTATGAAAAGGCTGAAAAAAATAGAAGGGCTTTTGATTATCTTAAAGCAAACGGTATTGATGTTTCTTTTGATAAGCTTGAGATATACACCCATGGTAAATGTATCCTTATTGATGGAGAGATAGTCATTATTGGGAGTCATAACTGGACAAAGAATGCTTTAACAAGGAGCAATGAATATTCTGTACTTTTTAAATCAAAAGACGTCGCAAACGATTTTCTGGATGATTTTAAAAAGATACAGATTGATCATGAGGCAAGCGCAAAGGTATCTCAAAAATATATCATTTTTAATACTGATATTATGCTTGCAGTATTAAGTGATTTTGTTTCTCATTCAAATGATTATTTTTGGAACGTATACATGTATCTTGTGGGTCATTACAATCCAGGCAAAGAAATAAACTTTGATTACAAGAAAGTCGCTGAATATATTGGAATTTCCGACAGAATGTCGAAAAATAAATATAGAGAAATGCTTGGTTATCAAACGTTAAGGAATTTACAAAATAAATATGGACTCCTCAAATATGCACCTGTAAGAGGGAAAAATGCTAAAGTTATATTAAAGCCATTTAATGATACTAAAAAGAAATATTTTGAGATTCCGGAGAAATTCTGGGGAACGGGTTGGGATATGAGATTGTCACTTTCCGGAAGATACTGCTATTTTATAAATCTTATAGAAGGCGGACCTGAACACAAAATGTGGATGATGAGCAAAAAGGCACTAGTCGAAAAGTATAAAGTTGGAAAAGAAGTTATTAGCAACGGAATGGCTGAACTTAGACACTGGAATTTGCTCGAAATCGAATATGGCAATATAGATTCTGGTAAAGGATATAATAACAGATTACCAAATAGATATAGGTTAAAGAATTTATACAGTATTGAAAATTTCAGCAAGGAACTTGGAAAACTTTATGACAAGTATGGAAAAAACAAGGTTAAAGAGGCTCAAGAATACGCCAGGCTTGTCTTTTGCGAGAATAATCTAGTTGATGTAGAAGATATTATTAAGATGATCGATGAATACGGAATTGATAAAGTGAACTACGCTTTCGATAGGATAAAAGATAGGTCAAAAGATAACCCGAAAAGAAGCATAGCTTATGTGAAGGGGATATTGCAGAGTATGGCAATGGAAACAGATAAATGAATAATCAAAAAATGGAAACCTAATTATGTTCACTGGCAATCGCCTAACCAAAGTATTTAACTCATCAAAGGAAATTCCATTTGATGATTCGTCTAAATTTATTTTATTTAGTGATTGTCACCGAGGTGACAACAGTCTGGCAGATGACTTTGCTCATAATCAAAATATCTTTTTTTATGCGTTGAACCACTACTATAACAACGGATTTTCCTACATTGAAATCGGAGATGGAGATGAGCTTTGGGAAAACAGAAGATTTGCTACAATAAGAAGTGCCTATAACCATATATTTAAGTTAATGAGTAAATTTCATCAGGATAATAGATTTTATTTTATCTGGGGAAATCACAACAGGAAATGGAAAAATCCTAAGAACGTTAAGAAACACCTTTACAGCTATTATAACGAGCGTAAAGATTGCTATGAACCGCTATTTGAAGGTATAGAAACACATGAAGGTTTAATACTTCAATATTCGGATACAAAAAATAAAATATTCCTGACACACGGACATCAGGGACAATTAATGAATAGGAAATGAATAGGTGTGACCCCTTCACCTTCACCTATATGTTGGCCAAGTGGTTAAAACTGCCGTACAGAGACGCCGCGCCATCAGCGCTTATTAGTGCGAGTAACCACTTCGAGGTTGCAATAGCTACTGCTGCAATGCTTTTCGGATTATCTTCAGGGGCGTCACTTGCGACTGTTGTTGGAGTATTGATTGAAGTACCGGTTATGCTTATGCTGGTCAGGGTATGTCTGAGAACGAGGAATGCATTTTCGGATACTGGTAACGTCACATAGTTTTCCTATTTATTGTTTTTATCTGTTGTAGTAGAATCATGGGATGATATACTCTATTATGCGTAGTGTTGGTGCACATTTAATATTCCTTACAATACTTATTGCGTCTATCTATGAATAGGTGTGTCCCCTTTATTTTCGTAAAGACCCCTTTTTCACTCAGAGCTGTATCGTATAGGCGTTTATTTCTTAGAGATACCAGAGAGTAATAAAGGAATATTATCAAATTGCATCGAATTTCCAAAAGAATCAGACTAAATGCATGCCGAGATCTGGTCATAACACAACTGCATAAAAGGAATATTTTGTTTAATTTCAATAATTTACAATATGTAATTATCAGGTTAGATACCCGAAGGTCATTAAATTCTCACCTAGAAAAAAATCAAGACCATTTATTAATAAAAATATCTATTTGTCGGACAATAAGATACGATGAGAATAGATCATTTATGGCATGACGTAGGCGATAAAGCAATTGCTTGTGTTGCCGACGTATTAAAGAGTTCTTTGCGTTAATGTATGATGAAAAACGAACACGGCATAAAGTAACAGTTGATGTTGACTATAAAGAGGTTAACAAAGTAGGAGTGGATCTTTAAATATGAAAAATATAATTTCAAAACGAACTGTTTTTAAAGGCGAACCTATCGTAGGTGGATTTGCTGTTGGGTATGTTTTTTATTATCAGGATATTTTAACTCGTCACGTTGAGAAGAGAGATTTGAAAAAATGGCAGGTGGAAGGAGAAATTAAAAAGTTTCAACAGGCTAGTGATAAAGTTCACGGAGACCTCGGCAATTTAAAGTCAAAAGTTGCGAAAGAAATTGACCCGGAACATGCTGAGATTTTTACTGCCCACCAACTCATTTTAAAAGATGACGCACTGGTTGAGGATATTGAAAAAGGCCTGAAGGATCAGAAACTCAATGTTGAACACATTGTACAGGAAGTATTTGAAGATCGGAAGGATAAAATAAAAAGAAATAAGAACGATTTCATTCAAAAAAGGGCAATTGATGTCGTCGATGTTGGCAGGCGCCTCATGAGGGCTCTTACCGGGAGAACGAATAAAAACAGTGCTTTGAATCTTGCCGAGAATTCTGTTATTTTTGCGCAGAGGTTGCTTCCATCGGACACAGCATCTTTCAATATAAAAAATGTTAAAGCAATCGTTACGGTTGAAGGAACGCAAAATTCGCATTCTGCGATTCTCGCAAAGGCTTTGGATATCCCCTTTGTTTCCAAGATAAATATCCCTACTGAATCCCTCCCCCATGGGACCCAAGTAATTATCGATGGAGATAAAGGATTGATCATTGTTAATCCAACTCCGGCTGAACTTAAATCCTACCCGGAAGTAATTCAAAAGAGAATAGATAACAGGCTCAAGGTTGTTCAGCATGTTAAAGATGTTCCGTTAGAAATAAGAGGAGAGTTAATTAAGGTGACCGCTAATGTATCTTCTTTAAGTGATATTAAGATGGCAAGAGACTGTATGTCTGACGGAATCGGTCTTTATCGCACCGAGTCTCTTTATATGGACAGTCAAAACTTTCCTCGGGAGGAAAAGCTTTATGATCAGTTAGTCAAGGCCTTAAGTTGCGTGAACGATCAAGAGATTAATCTTCGTCTTCTGGACATTGGGGGAGATAAAACTCTGCCTTTTCTCAAAATTGTAGAAATTAAAGATCCGGCATTAGGTTTAAAAGGTGTAAGGTTGCTTTTAAAATATCCTAGTTTATTAGAAATGCAGCTGAGGGTTTTTCTTCGATTGAGCGCAAAATTTAATGTCAAGATTTCGGTCCCCATGGTTTCTCTTCCATGGGAGATGACAGAGGTTAGGAACTATCTTTCGAAAGAGAAAGAGAAGCTGCGCAAAGAGGGAATATCATTTAATGAAAATGTTTTTCTGGGAGCCATGATCGAAACGCCATCAGCACTTATGCTCATCGACGAATTTCTCAAAAACTCTGATTTCTTAAATATCGGCACCAATGATCTAGTGCAATATGTTATGGCCGCAGGCCGTGAGAAAATTGAAGTGATTGAGTATTATCAAGAGGGAAAGCATATTATTCTTAAACCCCTTGAAGAAGTTATCCGTAAAGCAAAAGAATTAGGCAAAGAATGCAGTCTGTGTGGAGAATTAGCCGGGAATTTAAAATTTACCAATCTTCTTTTAGGTATTGGGTTAAGAAATTTTAGTGTTCAATCGACCTTAGTTCCCTATGTAAAACATAAGATTATTCGTCTTGCAAGAAAGCCTTCCCGGTAAATGAAGTGCGCGAGGAATTAATGAGTATTTTGAGGGGTAAATATTTTTACCCCGTAACTGAAGAAGACGATAGCTGCTATCCCTAGATAAACCTGTCTCTGTAGCTATGCAATAACAAAACCACGAATGATAAGACACACTAAGAAACCCCTCGACACCACCATGCTGACATATAACCCGATAATATCTTCTATAATCACTTATAAAGGAAAAAAGCTGGTACATTAAAATATACAGGAGAAGTTGGAGAAAGTTTTGCAGCAAGCAAATCCCAGCGAAGCTGGGACCGAAGTTTATAACTGGAAGGAATAATCTTCTGGCCAAGAATTTATTCCTGATGATTTTTTAATATTTGTTTTTATCACTACTCAATACTTCCCAACATCCTCCCTTAGCGGGACAGACTCGCTTATTCCTTCTCTGCCTGCTCCGGGACGCTTGGACAAATAAGCCAAAATATCATCTTGTTTCTGGGTAGTTTTCTGGACATCTTTTTGGGTAGTTTTAATGAATATATTTTCATTAATAGACCTGAAAACTTTCTCCGTACTTTCTCCGAAGCTTTCTGAACGACCGCTTCTTCCTGTTTTTTCTCTCTCAAAGCTTTTCTATACGTCACAACAAAGTTTGGAACAATTCCCTCATAACTTGCTTTCGTGAATGATGAGTTTGTACTATCTCATCAAGGAACGAGCGGATAATTTAAAAAGGAGGCTATTCATAAACAATTTGTTCTGTTATTAGAATTCTACATTGAGACTGAAAGAAGATATTGTTTATGAATGAATAAAGCCGACATTCCTTATTGGGTTTTATTTTACGTCTAATGGAATACAGACTATAAGCATATGACAAGTAGGTAGAACAGGAACTATTTAAATAATTTTATGAACTTAGAGTATTTAGAGGGGTAAATATTTTTACCCCTCAACTGTAAAGGACGATAACTCCTGTCCCGAGTATCAAACTCCCATAAACCTGTCTCCGTAGCTATACGATAACAAAACCATGGATGCCAGGGCGCACTGAGGAACCCCTCAACACCACCATGCTGACATATAAAACGATAATATCTTCTATAATCACTCTTAATAGTACGTCTCCAATAATATATACCACCATCATCAGTAACATCCTTATACAAATACCTACCCCTATACCTAACATCTCTAGGAGCAATACCAAACATACCTACAAAACCCCAAAAGCAGAAACGTATAACAGTAAATATATATAACATAACGAACTCCTATCTCTGCGTGATAATGAATGCGCAGCCCTCAATAAGAAAACTGCTAACATTCACAAAAGGAACAATCTACACAGGAAACAAATATAAGACCATCTTCCTCGCGAAGGACAAGATCACAACCACACTC
>JAVCCP010000076.1 GCA_030765405.1 Candidatus Ancaeobacter aquaticus
ACAACCGACTAGAGTTGTGCACAATAAAACAATTAGATACAACTTCTTTGATACAAATACCCTTAACATATTATTCTCTCCTAAAATCGTGAGGTATGATAAGCAAAATCACGCACCTTACCATTTTTATCATATTTAATAATAATGGTTAATGTTCGTTGATTGGTTGATACTGCTCCAGATCTACCAATGGTTAAAAATTTTATTCCTGCAGCACTATCTGAATATACAACATCTGTGGCAACCTTATCGTATAACCATACTTCTCTTCTCTCCTCGTCAGTTGAAACAACATTTGGGGATCCTAATACCTGCGCTACATCCGCAGAACTCATTCCTATTGCAATTTTTCTTTGAACAGTCCCAACAGTGACTCTGTCACCTGAATCATCCTGAACCTGGTTCCTTTGATAACTAGCTGATGCGCAACCCGATACAAGGAATACACACACTAGCAAGCAATGTATTAGCTTTATTTTACTTTTTCTTTCAGAACTCATTTATCCTCCTTCTAAATTGTTAATTTGTTTGTAGACTTACGTTTTCTACAAATAGACTTGCCTAATTTTCCAAAAAACAACAGTCCCGCCATTATACATATTACTAGTTATATTACAAGTAATATCTTATATTTTTTTTACTGTCCGCTCTTCTCGGGACCGATTACTGATAAATTCTATTACATTATTTGGAAGGCAAAAGACCTATTAGCAGGACAGGAACAGGGATCGTGAGTGAAGAGAAATGTTCTAAAGCATATTCAAATGAAGCCATGTTGCTTATACTGCCTGGGTTACGTTTTGGGAAAAATTTAATAGGATCTGTAGGCACAATCAAAACTGCGAGAGTTAACAGTTTTTTGGCAAACCCATAATGAAATTTGTAATAATCTCTATAAATTGTCGGTGAATTACCAAATTGTATTTCAACAAACACACCATTTTTAGAAAAATTACCTTTATGTCTTGGTTTTTCACTTATAAAGTCTATCGTATATCTCTAAATAGTTTGCGTGTTATTCTCTGGTCTCTTTCCAACCAATGTCCAACCCTTGAGTTTATTGATTTTGACAGAGGCTGATTTTGCTGTTGCTGAATATTTAAGATCAAAGAAATCATTGATATAAGCTGATAAATCATCATGGCTTGGATCAAAGCTAAACTCTTTTGTGCATGCCCATTTCTTTTCAAGCACACAAAAACAAAACACAAAAGATACTTTTTTAGTTATATTTTTAGAACATTTCTGAAATGAATCTTTAAATTTATCAAATAATGTTGGAATAGTTTTATTGCCGATGTTTTTTAAAGTATGGAACCAATTTCCATATATATTTTCTCTTATAAGCTTTTCAATATCTTTTCTAATATCTTCAACCTTAGGGTTATGGGCTTTAAACTCAACATTAACCACTTTCTCAAATGCATTACCACTATTGATGAACATACTTAAATCAGTAGATGCACTCACTGGGGTTTGCCCTTTTTGCTGGTACACATTCTTCGTTGGGGTCTCCATCGAATAGAAATAATTTAAATTATTTAGCACACTGCAATATAACACTCTGGCTTCTTGTTCGCTTATACGTATTTTGCCACTTCTTTTCTGTGGGAATATTAGGTGTGGTGATAGACTATTTAATTTGCTGTTAACATTAGCAACATTCCATAAATTAAAACAGACTCTCTTGTTGATTTCATGAACATCCTTAACAATCTGTTGTTGATTCATTTTTTGTTTCCCAAAATTATTAATTATTTTTCGTTACGCTAACAACTAAACTCAACGGCACTAGGTGCAAATATCCGCCAGAGCTTTTTATTGGCCATTGATTCCCTATTTCAATCCAAGCTGCGCCTTTTGGATAAGTTTGTCATTCTGGAACATTGCATTCATATTACTTCCATTGTTATTCACCCATTGATACATAACAGTAACAAGGGATTTCATAACTCCAGGAACACCATCCATTTTGTTACTAGATATTTCTTCTCCCTCGGCACCTATAATTTTAACAACTTGTCTGTACGACATGCCATTTTTAATTTGCTTGTACTCGTCATATGTCACAATTTGCTTTCCTAAGCTTGGAAGTTTTAATCCTGCTTTTGGCTTGGAAGAAGAAGTTGTGCTTTCTTCCATTATTGAAAATATCACACCAATAAGAAAAAGGAGTAATAACCCTGCCACAATGTAGGTCAAGCATCCTGTTTTCTTTTTCAAAACCGCGCCACAATTTGGACACGCCTCAGCTTTTGAACTGACTTCTTTGCCACATTCTTTACATTTTTTCATTGCCATGATCTTACTCCTTTATTGCTAACCATTAATATCTAACTTACTTTTAGGTCATAAGATTCTTTTTTATATATTTCACAACCCTTGTTTCTCAATTATTCTCATTAATCTATCTGCCCTTGCCTGAGCTCTTTTGATTTGTTTTGCTATTTCTATTTGTTTGGTTGTCGGTTTCATTCGCCCACCAACATCTCGATGGTTACTATCCGGGAGCTCACTAAACATCCTAGTCAATTCCTGAATATTATTCTCAACAACATTCAACATCTGATAAATATTATCTACATTAATATCTTTCTTATGAACAACAACACTTCTCTTTGTTTTTGGCGCTTCTTTCTTTTTTGAAGCCATAAATCACTCCTTGGTTATATTAATTGCTCAATTCTCACACCCAAATATTTCTTTTATCTTTTCTCCTGTAGGTCTACATGAAAAAATATAGTCTTTATAAATCCATAAATTACTATTGGGCAATTTTTGAGGTTTCTTCTTGGCTTTCTCTAATAAAGATTTTGGTAAATACACAGGCTTGTCGAGTCCATCCAGCACTACTTCCGCTTTTTCAACGAGCTCTGATTTATCTATGAGCGAATGATAACAATTATAATACTGTTCCAATGTCATTTCCGAATCGATCATATCAACCCATTCACAACTTGTGCAACGCGTTCTTTTTATCTTTGGATCATAATAAGCTGTCTTCTTTTTACATTTCGGACAGTTGCATATAGTATGGATCAGTTGGTCTTTTTTATTTCTTAACGCACGAGGAAGCTCGACCTGCTCTTCATCATCTTCATCCTCTCTTTCATTTACTGCAAAACGTTCAGCATCCTTATCTTGCATATATTCACTCAGTGGTTCTAAAATCCATTCTACAGTTCTCATATATATTTTATAGAGTATATAAAGAATCAACACTGCAATTAGAATTAAAATTATAATAGCCATATTGCCTACCTCTGATATCTATAAGTAAATATTTATTTCACAATTCAAAACCTGACCCCATTTTTTCAAAGTCTAAATAGAGATCTTTTTTAAATACTAATGCAACTTAGGCGAAGCAACTCCGATCACCCCACTTGATACCCAAAACATCTTCTTTGATATCGGGTGTTTAAATGTTTATAAAGTCACTCTTAATAGGTGTGCCCCCTTTTCCTTTCACCCACGCTTGAATTGTTATGTTTCATTTTACTTGCCATTCTGCTATTTGATCAAACAAATCTTTTTCAATATAATCCTCTTTGGTAGTCAGCACTTTGCTTCCACCGATTGGAATTTCTCCTTCCAGAAGAAGTGTATAGACTTCAAAACCGTCACTATCTAGCCCTTGTAACTCAACAAGAACCTCTGTATCATCAGAATCATTCCCAACTAAAGCCTTAATTGCAAAAGATATTCTATCATTATCGTCTGGCATTACTTTCACAGCAATATCACTCACTTTCATTATTAAAGCCCTCCCTTATTTTTATTTGTAACTATTACTTATAAGTATTCCATTTTTCTTAAAGTTCTTTTTTACCTACAAGCATGTGGCAAAAACTGCATTACCCTCTTAACGTCATTTCTTCATTCATTACATTAACAGATACTCATGTGTGTATCGCGTTTTTTATCTTTGGATCATAGCGCAATGTATTTTTTTCGTTTTGGAAACCCGCATATAATAGACATAAATTGATCTTCTTTTTATTCAACGTTCGAGATAGTATGAGTTCTTTCTCAACTACTTCTTCCTCTATATTTTCATCCACCTCAGATTAATTACCGTCATCTTCTTTAATAAGAATTACTATCCCGAATTTATAATATATGACTTCATCTTAGCCTATAACGACATCATACTCGTAAAAACTCATCTGGTCCATTCATGAACAACTTCACAATGTTTAGGAATAAAAATAATACTGTTCTATCCTTTTAATTCTATCGATTCTAAAGGTTCTATTTGCATCAACTAAATGACAATATGCTCTAACATATTTTCCATCCAATTTTAAAGGTTCAATTGTCCGAGTTGACTTCCCTTTTAATGGAGAGTTATATTCAATACTTATGGATCTTTTCTTATTTATTGCCTCTCGTATCACTTTTTCAATACAAAACTCTTCTATTACTTCCGAGGCATCGGCCGGCGGCTCAACAACCTCTACCTGTTCATTTTTTTTCTCATATGTCTTCTCTTGATTAAATAATAGCTTGTCCCCTTTATTAATTATATGACCAGAGATTTTATATTTATTAATACTCTTCGCCATGTGCTCGCTAATCTCTTCCGTTACTCTCCTATATCCCAGAACTTTAGCTGTTTGCACTATCAAATCAGGCTCAGGAATACCGTACTCCATACTCAATACAAAAAGTGAAGCTTCTCCTATTTCCTCGTGGCATATTGAGGTGATTTTTTTACTTATACCCTCCACTCCTTCTCTGTTCCGGATTTTTGGAACCTCCATAGTATACGGCCAATAAAATTTATCTTTCACCTTGATGTCTTCGAATCTTTTCAATTTACTAACAGCTTTTTCCAATTTTTCTTTAATCCTTCTACCCACAGAGTTAAAGCCCCAGAACCGTGCTGCTCTGCGAAATGCCTCATCTTTGTGAATTGGTCCCTCGGTATTCACTACTAATTCTAGTTTTTCTGCTATTTCTGTTATGGTAATAGCATTGTAAAAATAAAGAGAATCACGAGAGTTAATTGTTCCTATTGTAGTAATTTCATATGAAGCTACTTGCTTGGATAATAGATTGGGCATTTCATATGGATGAGCATACTCTATTTCATACTCTTTTTTGCTCAGACTTTTTTTTTAAATACTCTATTCTGAGCTTTTTCTATCGCATCTAAAGCTTTTTCTAGTTCTTGTTTTGGGTTTTTAAACCAATCTGTTGACCATATGCGATATATGTTCCATCCAAGTTGTTCAAGAACTTGCTGTCTTAATCTGTCTCTATCTCGAGCTGTTTTACTCGAATGATAAGTTGCGCCATCACATTCGATCCCTAATATAAATTCTCCTGGCTTGTCTCTGTCAACCACAGCTAAATCTATTTTATACCCGGAACAACCTATTTGTTTTTTTACCTTAACGTGTTTCCTAGTTAAAGCATCATATACTGCTTCTTCAAATGGAGAATCTGCAACCGCATCATAATCTTCTGATATATCTTGAGTTAATACAGATTCACCTTTTTCAGCAAAATCTAAATACTTTTTAAATAGATGAACTCCATCACTGTTCGTCTTGCTTAAATCAAAGTCACTGCCTCTTATTGAAGAAAATATCTCGACTTTTTCTCTTGCCCTTGTAACAAGAACATTTAACCTTCTCTCTCCACCTGATTGATTTAATGGGCCAAAATTCATTGGTAGAGTCCCTGATGGATTTTTTCCGTATCCTACACTTATAAAAATAATATCTCTCTCATCCCCCTGTATGGTTTCTAGATTTTTTATAAAGAAATGCTCTTCCCTATCTTCATTAAAAAACTCTTCCAGAGTAGGATCATCTTTGCGCAGTTCTTCAACTGCATCTTCTATTGCAAATCTTTGTCTAACACTAAAGGTCCCAACTCCTAAACTTTTATCCGGATTGTTCCTGTAATGTTCAAATACAGCCTTGGCAATTTCTCTAGCTTCATCAAAGTTTGCTCCTACCTTACCACGCTCATAACGGGTATCAGGCAAGTAATGAAACTTGATTCCAAACTTTTCAGATTCTTGCTCCATGCTCGGAAAAGTATACAGACTATTGCTATATAAATGCTTGTTGGAAAAAGCTATAAGATGCTCATGTTTGCTCCTGTAATGCCACATCAACATACATTCAGGAAATCCTGACGTGGCACATTCGTCTAAAATGCTATCTAGATCTGTTTTTTTATAACCATCCATTTCCTCATCATCATCTTCCGGAGTCATAACTGCTGCTTCAAAGAAACTCGTAGGAGGTAACTGCTTATTATCTCCAGCAACAACTACATTATTACCTCTAATAATTGCTCCTATTGCATCTTCAGGGGGAATTTGACTTGCTTCGTCAAATATTACTAAATCAAAGTTATATAATGAAGGGTCTAAAAACTGGGAGACAGTAAGTGGCCCCATCATCAAACAAGGTTTTAAATCACATAAAATATTTGGTATTTCCTTAAATAATTTTCTAAGAGGTTTATGAGCTCTTCTCTTACGAGACTCTCTATCCAGAATTCCACGTTCAGAACCTGAAGAACCTTCCCACGAAGCATCAACTTTCCCACTTAGTCTATGTTTTAAACGGACTTTTGCTAAATCGATTTGCTTGGAATCATACTCACGAAATTGCTCTATTAAACGCTCGTGATTCATTCCTAAAAACTGTCTTAAAGATTTCCTTTCATAAAATGCGGCATCTATCCAACACCTTAAAAATTGACATTTAAATGTATCCGAAAACTGTTCGTGGGAAATATTATGTTTTTCGCAAATACTTAAGAAATCTTCAAATCCAAATTCATGACATCTTTTCAATGAATCCTGATAAGCTATCCATATACCAATACTTTCAATGCTTTCGGCCATACCCGTTATCTTCTTATCTAGTGATTCGAGTGGATAACTAAATAAATCGCTATTCAATCCGTCGGAAATATCGAATTTAATGTGATTGAAATATTCTTCTACAATATTCTGGTGCAACTCCCTATCTCTAATAAGATCTTTTCTCAAAATATTTATCTCTTTTACATCAAGTTCTCTATTCATAACCATGCTAAATATATCTTCTGTAAAATGGCCCTCTTCAATATGCTTATGAAATCTGACAACCCATTTTGAAAACTTTTCTAATTGGCTACCGTCTGAATCTCTAGCTACCCATAAATCACCAAAGATTTCACCTCCAAAATCGTCGGAAACATCGATGTTTTCTGCCCGCTTTTTTGCTTCACATATTTTCTTTAAATCCTCAATAATTTCTACATACTTAGGTTTGTATTTCTTATTCTTGTGCGGTTTAATTTTTCTTTTATTTTTAAGAAAAGAAGGAGATAAAAAATAAAGATATTTTTCGCTACAATCTTTGCACTCTTTCAGAATGACCCCAACATCTTCTTCAAGAATTGATAAGTCATATTTATCTCTTGCCCACTCTTTATAATCGCAAAAGCTCTTAACATCGTTTACAATGTCATATATTTTTACTGACAATTCAGTCCAAATGGAATTTTTCATGAGCTCTATAGCTGTAGCCGGCAAAGCAGCTAAAACACTTGTACCATCTAAAAGATCCTCGATTTCTCTATACGTATCTGGTTTTTTAAAATGACTTGCTTCTACAAGTTGCTGAATATTGTTTTGCAGTTTTTTATTTACCTCATATACCGAGTTCATTAACTCTTTAATCTTTATTTTTTCTGGATAAGAAAATTCTGTTGTAAGCTTTGTGCCATACCAGGGGTGCAGCATAGGATTGTTTATATGACTTAAATTTACACTCAGTTTCTCTAGCAGCTCACGTCCCAGTAAAAATCTTTTTTCATCCCATTGTTCAACATTTTTGAAAATAAATTCTAAATCGGGTATTTCTGTCATGGAAGAAATAATACCCATCGCCTTATAAGGAGACATTCCTAAAGCCCCGAAAGGTGTCCCGACATCTCTTGCGTAATCACCTAATTCCTCCTTCAAATTCTCCAATTTCAATAAATCCTGGTCATGTTTATGATCTGGTGGCTTTGGTTTCCTCAAGCTTTCAGCAAGTTCTTCAATAACCCTTTTTTTATTAGCTTTTCTGCTATGTAACTCCAAGCAAAAGTCTCCCAGCCCAACTGCCTCAAGTCTATTCTTTACTACTTCTAAAGCAGCTATTTTTTGACTGACAAATAATACTTTTTTCCCTTCAGATAAAAGTTCAGCAATAATATTTGCAATTGTCTGTGATTTCCCTGTTCCTGGGGGGCCTTCAATAACTAGGTTATTACCCTTTTTTACAACTGCAATTGCTCTTTGTTGACTTGAATCTGCATCTAACACTTGAAAAGTTTTTTGAGGTTTTATTTCTTCCTTTAATTCGTCCCAAGAACATAGCGAATCTAATGACTCCCTATTGTGAATTTCCTGGCCACATATAGTTTGAATAACATCATTCCCCAGAACGCTTCCAAAATGCGCTTCTAAATCTTTATACATCATAAATTTTGCAAAAGAAAACAATCCTAAGAATATATCATTGGTAATACTCCATCTTTCCTCATGTTTAACCTTATCCTGTATCTCGCTAAACACCTTTAATAAATCAATTTTTTCCACATCATCATCTAGATCATCTAAACTTATACCAAAATCAAGTGTTAGTTTTTGCCTCAAGGCAGGATTTAGTAAAATAGCCTCATCATTATAATTAACTTTATAAACACCTTTAACAGATTGACGGGTAAGCTCGACAGGGATAAGAACTAACGGTGATTTTATTTTTACATCAGAACTAGCAGATTCATACCATTCCAGGAAACCTACAGCAAGAAACAAAACGTTGTACCCTTGCTCCTCCATCACTGAAGCAGCAGAAGAATGTATTCGAAAGAGATTTTTTGCTAATTGCCCTGTTGTTAGGTTTGTTTGTAAATGAATATCTATGTGCTTTGCTTCTAAATTATCTTTGTTGTATTTCTTAAATTTTTTTGTCTGTGTCTCAATCTTGTCTTCCTCTACAGATTCCACGCCTTCAGTTTCTTCATCCTCTCCTTCCTCCTCACTTTCAGGTATGGAGAGAAAATCCATTGATTTCAATTTCGTTACTAAAGTTGCAAAAACCTCAGGTGGTTGCTCATCGACAATTCGTACGGTAGTGACTTTGGTGGGCTTAAAGTTTACTAATCGATTTCTTTTTGTTAAATCGATTAATTTGTTTTTCCATCTAGCAACTCGATCAGCTATTATTTTTTCCATAACATCAGCCCAAGTGTAGTTATTCATTAGTGTTTTTTATAAGGTAATTATACATCATATGTATGCTTTTGTCAAGAGTTTAAAATTATCTATACAATTGAACAGGCAATACAATTTAATGCATTAATATTAGATTACGGCAAGTAGGCTAATAGATAGGACAGTATACTTTTTTATGTGACGGAGTTCTGGTCGAGTAGATATAATATGGCCGTCACACTTAGACATGCTTTGTGTTCCCTGTTACTCTCCCCTTTCGGTTTGGAGAGTGTCACATTATTCTGTCTTATGCTTCGACTTCAACACCC
>JAVCCP010000077.1 GCA_030765405.1 Candidatus Ancaeobacter aquaticus
CATTGATCGTTACTCCTCTTTCCTTTTCTTCAGGGGCATTATCAATATCATCAAACTTCTTCAAATCCGCTAATCCTTGCTTTGCCAATGTTCCGATTATCGCTGCAGTGAGTGTTGTCTTACCATGATCCACGTGCCCGATCGTTCCAATATTTACGTGCGGCTTTGACCTTTCAAATTTTTCCTTTGCCATTTCTCTCCCCCTTTATTTCCTTACTCTCTTTTTTCTTTTTTTTAAAAGCGTCTTTGTTTTTATACATCTTATGATTAATTCTTAGCCGACAATGGGAATTGAACCCATGACCTCTTCCTTACCAAGGAAGTGCTCTACCGACTGAGCTATGTCGGCAAATTCGGCTGAGAAAAGTATTTATACAACTATCACCTCTATCTTAACTTCAAATAAAGATACTTCACCTGCACATAAAATATACGGGTAAATTTTTGCGTTCGAACATATTACCAGAAGGCGAAATTATGTCAAGAAGAAAATATAATGCCAGAATAAATATTTTTTGCAAGAGAAAAATAGTACTTTTTTTCTTTTTTATGGATGAGAGCCAAAAGCTCAAACTTTCCACTCTCCAAAAAGGGGTACTATGACTTTCGAAAACCACCGCATTTCGCTCCATTTACGAATTTTGTGACTCAGCACCTTCCGGGGTTTCCGCTTTTACCTTGTACTTGGCAAGAAACACACTCGCTTCCTGTGCCTTTGCAATTAAATCGTCACAGAGAGGAGTGATTTCTTTGGCTTTTGTATCACTGACCTGAATAACCCGTGCCTTAAGATTGATACCACCGCTTTCAAGTGACGCAATAACTTCCTTCATCTTTGTAATACTCTCCTCAAAATCTCCTATAACATAGTTCAGATCCTGATACAAATCCTTGAACTCATCATGTTTTCTAAAATAGGTACGCGTTCTCAGATCACCTTTTTTTATTTCCTTGAGTGATTTATTGACATGATATATCGGACCCGCTATACGATTTGAGAGAAATACCCCCTCCAAAAAAATAATTATCAGAAGCAGTATAATAACAGGGATGATCTTAACCTGTGTTCTCATAAAACTATCTTTAAGCTGCTTAAGCAAATGATCACTTAAAAGATCCGCCTCTTTATCAATATCCTGGCTATTGATCGTTGCATCACCAGAACGAACATCTTCATATGCCTTAATTCTCTGCGCGGTAACAATCTTTTGCCCGATAACAATCTGTGAATATTCTTTTTTAAGCACTGTCCAAACAGAAAAGTACATACCAACACCAACAATAACATTTACCACAACAACAGTAAGAAGAATCATGCAGACATACCTTAACTGTAATTTCTTATCAATTAAGTATCGCCTTCTTCTCTCATGAGCACCCATACGCACTCCTTATAGTATCTATTGTTTATACTGTAAACATCACTTCTCAAATAGTTACTGTACTATATTCTCATTAAAATGTATACATAACAAGACCGGAAGAAACCTTTGGATAGAAATCTGTAGATTTTTGCGGCATCTTCTCTCCAGATTGGGCAACCGCTCTTACTTCGTCAACTTTTGTCGGGTTGAGAAAAAATGTTACTTGATACAGGCCCTCATTAACCCCCTGAACACCATCAATAGGGTCTCTTACATACGAAAGATTATCTTCCCCGGCAACCTTTTCCTGGCTGATCCCTAAGATTTTCTCAATAATAAACCGGTGAAGAATTGTTACATCAAGGCCTGAGACAACATCGCTCATATCTTTACCGATAAGCTGTTTTACATCTATTTCTTCTTTTAAGGTAAGTAGGTATTTTACACCCTTACCGGCAACACCAAAACAATTTTTCCCTTCACGTTGCCCTGCAGACATTGCATCGAGCATGTTCTTTAACGACGCATCTTCTGATCCAGCATCATCTATTTTTACAATCTCAAAATACTCACCCGATGTAGCTATAAAATTATCAATAGTAAATCCATCCATGTTCTTCACCATACGGTGCGTCGGAAGAACGGTGAGACCGTCTGATTCCATAGAAACAAAGTACGCTACCCGAAAACACGCATCGTGATCACTCCCTATACCCTGTTCCTTTATAAGGTAATCCCGATAATTGAGCGCAACCTCGTATCGATGGTGCCCATCTGCAATAAATATCTTCTTATCGCTCATACCATCACATACCGCATTAGCAGAAGCACTGTCATCAACACGTTTTAATACATGGCCAACACCATATTCATCGCAGAAATCAAACATTATCGTTGTAGGCGCTATATCGAGTACATTTTTAATAGCCACGTCTTTATCATTATAGAGCATGAATATCTGTTCAAAATTAGTATTACATTTCTTAATAAGCTCGAATCGATCAGCTTTTGGCTTTGAGAGTGTCTGTTCATGAGGATACACACCACCTTTTCCCAGCTCAGCTAACCTAAGCAAAGAGATAAATCCACGGCGCATTTTCTTCTCACCGAGGGGCGTCGTATATGTCTGTTCATAGATGTATATGGTAGGCGCATCATCTTGTTTCAACACCTCTTCATCTTGCCATTTTTTGAACAGTTCTCGCGCCCGGGTATACCGATTATTGTCTTCAGTATCAGATGATGCGATCTTATTTAAAATGAGTTGCACAAAATTATATGGACTTCTCGCATAATATTCGTCCTGAAGTGTTGGTTTTATTTTATCGTACGGTTGCGTTACCACATCTTTAATGTCAACTTTATCTCTATTGTAATACATCCCTCTAAAAGGTTTTATCTCAGCCATTTTATCACCCGTTCCATTGTTGAATAAGTTCTTGAATTAACATAACCTCAGCTCGGATAGCCCATACCGCTCCCAGCGTAAGAAACACGATAACGATTGTCAACACCGCCTTGGAGAATCTACTAAACCGCGGACTATACCACAGAAGCGGTAACGCAAATATTCCCAAAACAAAAAAAAGCATAACCAATACAAATGCTCTGCTATAATACCATTTTGCATTATCTTTTCTAGTAGTGTTTTCTGCTTTTTTTTCGTGCATATCCACCCTATAACTTTCCTTCCTTCACCAATTTCCTATATATATTTCGCGCTTTGTTAAAAAAGTGAATCGCTTTTTCACTTTTATAATCCGAGTACGTCCAGCTATACCCGTGACATGTCTTATCTTCATAATAAAGTGTTGGCTGTGCATATATTCCGCGGGCAATGTACACACGATACGTAGCATCTTTCGTTGTTGCTAGAATCATTTTTGCCTGATCTATTAATCCGGGATCAATATTGACCTGTCTTCTGCCATCCTTTGTGTACTGGTCTTCTAATACGTTTGAGTGGATCTTAATATCAGCAATATCCCCGGGACAAACCAATCGCCCAAAAGCAATATACTGACGAAGAATGTTATCACCCATTTCATCATTGTAATAGTTAGTACAACGAAAGGGAATAATTTCGCTCTCACAATCTATTTCACCATAGGAATCTATAAGTGCATTCTTTATCGATGTGAGATGCCCTTGATCTATACTGAGAAGACCCGCAATAAGTTTTACTTTGGCAGGAATAACTGCTTCACCCATACAAACTCAATCTTAGTTTTTACCGCACACTTCTTTAAAAATAGTAAACTGCTCTTTTTTCTTAAGCATCGAATCATATGAAAAAAGTATGATCCCGTCAACATCAAGTGAAACGGTGTCTTTAAGTTCCTGCTCATAGATATTCATGCGTGCTTTAAGAAGGTACGCGCCTATGCCGGTATATATCTTACTCTCATCATTTTCAAACGCTTTACCTGCGATCGTCACATATCGATACAACAGCGGATCTATCGAATAATTCATCAGGCACGCGTTATCAACAATGTTTTCATTAAGCCATCTACGCCAATCCTGAAATGCACTGAGGTACGCCCTATCGGCATAACACACTACTGCTGTAGAAAGTTCTATGCGTTTATTTTTTTTCTTAACTATCTTGAACGCTTTTTTTACAAAATCTGTTATCTGTTCACGACGCCAGTCATCCCATTTTTGCATGTTATTGGTGACCATATCAGGCTTAAGCGGATTCATACCATATTTCTTCTGAAACCGTTTACAGCTCTCTTTTCCGTATCCGTACGAAATCCCTTTAGGAAATCTACTTCCGGGAGAAAAAGGTACCGTATAGGGCAACCTGATAAAATCAAGCTGCACGCCATCTATAGACTTATATCGCGCGACTATTTCTTTTACTACACCCAGCATATATTTTTGTACTCGAAGATCACCCGGATCAAGCCAGTATCCTGTCCCGTCAGCTTCATAGTATGTATTATCTTTACCGGGCAACTGCAAATTCGGATACTCAAGCATTGACCGGCCCTTGTTATCACGTGTGACAACGCTCGGTCCATACTTCTTAATAATCGGAGATTTTTTATTGCGGCCAATACGAAAAATGTTTATCCACGCATGCACTTTTATATCACGTTTATGTGCCTCAGATATAACAAACTTCAAAAGATCTTTTTTTTCTTTTTTATAGAAGTTTTTATACGGGCGGTTATCGTAACTGTTTGTTTTAAACCATGCCTTGTCATGCCGAAACACCTGCACATAGATGGTATTCATGCCGTTTGTTTTGACATCATCTAGCATAGCTATTATCTTGCTTGATGACGAAAGTGTGTCATTACTCCCCATGCACTCAACCCATACACCGGTTGCGGTATCACTATAGAGATCGTGCGAAGCACAAGCTGATATAATCAGGGAGGAAAAAAGTATAAGAATAAATGCTATGCATTTTTTCATGAATCGTCTTCTTCGTTTATACCGGAATACTAAATAGCCATTCCTGGCGCGCCTTTAAATTGACCTTCCCATGGTTCTGGCCGTGCCCATGGAAGCGGAGAGCCTCCTTCGGGTGTGTGACCACATCCAGACAGTAAAACCATTCCTAGAGAAAATATCATAAGGGTAACTACAATAATTCTTTTCATTATAACTCCACTATACGCTACAACTATTGGTATACAAGTAGGGGGTAACCCGCATTTTTCAAAAAAGTCTATTGCAAAGATATATCTACCTGAAACTGCTGATTTAAGCTTCCTCAAAGTCCTCGACGTACTATATATGAGTACGAAGTAACTAAAATTTCTTTACGCTATCATCTTCTTCGGGATATTCATTTTTCTGAAGCCATTCCGGTAGAATCTGGCATGCAGCCATTTTCTCATACACACGATCTACCCTGACCTTTCCAACAAGCTGTTTTCCTCTATGTACAATGAGTATCTCGCCGACAGGGATCTTATCTTGTTCACCGAGATTAATGATAACAAAATTATATTTCGGGTTTACCACAAGTATATTGCCGCTAAACTTCAGCTCTGAACGAACAAAGATATCATCGAGATTAACCGGCGGCTGATCCTTTTTCGCAAGTTCCTGCAACTGGTCGTTTAATTCGTCACGTTCCTCTTCAGTTTGCCTCAGTTTTGACAATAATTCTCTTTTTTGTCCTTTGAGTTCAGTAACAGTGTCTTTTAAACCGCTACCGGAAGAACTGCTTTCGCGAGCCAACCGCAACTGTTTCATAAGCGCTAATGCCGCCTGTTGTTTTTCCTGTAGTTTCTTTTTCAGTACTTCCTTTTCTCTCTTTTCCATTTCAAGGAGTGAGGATAACTGCCGTGCCTCTTCTTTTGCCGCGTCTCTTTCACCTTCAACTTCTTTTTTAACGGCAATAACATCGGTCAGTTCTTTTTTAATTGAGTCACGTTCACCTTCGAGACCCTTTGCTTTATCTTCTATAATTTGTATCTGCTCAACGAGCTCTATTCTTTTTGCTTTTTCACCATGGTATTTTTTGTGGAGAAACACAGAAAGGACAATAAAAGTAATGCCAAGAACAATTGCGAGTAAGAGACCGATTTTTATAAGTTTCATAGTGCAGAAGTGTATACTGTTAACAATAAGAAGTCAATAATATACGTAACCGGTGAGCAAAAGGGGGGACAATAACAAAATAAAACCCGCATAACTAAAGATAGATCTAAGATTAAAAAAAACGAGCCGAAAAGTTTTTATACTTCCGGTTTATTTTTTTATGTTGACAGTA
>JAVCCP010000078.1 GCA_030765405.1 Candidatus Ancaeobacter aquaticus
AGATATAATCGTCTTTTGTAATCCAATTTTTTAAGCGAAATCCTTTCGCGAATATGACCCTTTGTTTAAAAACCTCTAATTAAGCTTAAAATCATACCTTATGCGTATTGTTGCGGAATCGTTGCTCCAGGACCCTCCCCATTGACAAAGTTGGTTTTTCATGGCATCATGTCTAAGTACTTACTATAAAGCAATTATTTAGCAATTCTCGTGACTTGAAGGAGTGCGTAAAACATGAAAATACCGAACCGTCTTATTAAAATTTTGTCGTTAGCCAACATAATAATCTTTCTATCCACGAATATTGCCTTGTCAGTACCGGTATATGCAGGAAGGGCGGCACTTGCACCAAAATCAGGGTTTGAAAAGAAACAAGAAACGGCCGCCTTCAAAAAACTGGATAACATGATACGGAAAAGCATTAAGGATGAAGTTTGGTTTAAATCAGACCCTAAAAAAAGCGATAGGACAAAAAATATTATCAGAGAAATAGAAAAGCTATTAAATGAACATTATAATATTACTTTTGCGATAAATGATGACGCATCAAATATTGATTTTTCCGCGACAGGATGGGCTAACAGGATTATGCCGATTATAATTACGCTGAAAGACGGCAAAAAATATATTTTAAAGAGTTTTTCCCCTCTTCATGCAAACGAAAATAAATTAGATGAAATTAGATTCATTTTGTCCTCACAAAAGAAAATGAAAGAACAAGGATTTCCTGTCCCCGGAATAAGAAAGACCTCAGCTGAGACAAAAGATATCCTGGATTACGCATTTAAACTTGACGGCTATTACTGGGTTTTGGAAGAATTTTTAGAAAAAGGTGAGTATCAAGAATCCTTCAAAACGGATTTTAATAAGGTTCTATCCTTAGTAAAAATGGCGGCCCGGATCCAGAATAAAATCGATATAACCAGCATAACCAAACCGGAAGGCAAGGAAAGCAAGGAAATTGCTGAGAGAGTTGCTGTAGAAAAATTCGATAAATATTTAAATAAATTAAAAGAAAAAACCTTTAGTACCTTTAGCGAAGGAAATCAGAGTGCTCTTGAGGATAGCCTTGATGGCAGACAGAAAATATTTGATGAACATGAGGAGTTCCTGCTGAAACAATTTGATATTGTTAAGAGCGGATATCCTTATGGCAAAAAAGTTGAATCTTTTATCCATGGCGATTTAGACAGTAACATGATTTATGTTGGGGATACAATTACGGGTATTTATGATTTTGGATCAGCAAGAAAAGATTACAAATTCAGAGAATTCCGGAACGGTATTATGGAACTTCTCTTTGAGAACCCTGACGGACAATATAAGAATCTTTCCTCTTTACTTGTGGCCTATCTTGTTGAATTAGATGAAGACAAGATGGTTAGTGAAGAAGAATTAATATTTTTGGTCAAAATTGCTTTAAAAGGTTATTTCCTTGATCTCATTTTTAATTATTGTCTTTTAAACAGATTTAACTATTTAGGTCCTGAAAAGGCCGAAAAATATATTGGATCATTCGGTAGATATGTAGAATTATTTGATTCAGATGAAAAAGTAACAACCTTTGTTAAAGGGGTGTTACGGGAAAAAGACTTCCGTAAATCGCTTAAAAAGCAAGGGACGCCACAGGAAACTGAGGATAAAGATGCCAAAGTCTACATGAGTGAGAAAGAAGTCTCTGAGTTTGTTAGCTCAATGGAGGACAAGATCCGTCAATTAGCCATAAAAGAAGGCGATCTAACTTGGCAGTTGTATACTACTATACTTAAGAAGGAATTGCCTCCCGATGAGAGGGAGGCGTATTTTGATCTGCTTAAAGAACAAAAAAGAAATATCCAAAAATACCTGGATGAAGGCAATGTCTACCTTGCTACACTTACTGAGGAGCAAAGAAAAGACTTAAAAGATCCTGAAAAACATGAGAAGTGCTTTGTGAAACTTCCTGATGAAGGTAAAAAATTCTTGAGGAATATGGGAATAGCGGGGGTATATGATGCCCTGCTTAATAAGGAGCAAAAGGAAATTATACGAGACCCGGCAAAAAGAGAAGCCCTAATTGATGCAATGACCGAACAAGAAAAGGCAATTTTGGGCGAAGATAAAGTATTTCTAATTGATTTTTCCAAAGAAAAGGAACTTTTAAAAGCGGGAATAGAAGAGTGCCAGCAGGAAACGCTTGAGATAGTGTCAGACGAAAAACTGTTTGAAGATGTTCTTGGATTTAAACGTATGGATATTAAAGATCCTCTTCTTGTAAGAAGGATTAATTCTCTTTATTTTCTCCTGCTTGGAGGGCAGGTATCAAATTCTAAAGAAGTTAGCGAGTTGGATATAAAGTTAAAAGAAGAATTTATGGCATATCCCATGATATATGAAGGTAAGTCCGTTGATGACACTATAATAAACGAACAGATCCTAAGGTTTGAGCCGGACAGAAATAAAAGGAAAAATGCCTGGATGCTTATGGTCGAACGCGGCAAGGCATTGTTTGAAAAGAAACTTGATTTGGTAAGGTTGCAGAATAAAAAGACGCGGGAATTAGCTGAAAAATACAACCTTCCCTACAAAAATTATTTTGAGCTGGTCGCGGCTACTAAAGAGTTAGATTATGACGAGTTTATGAAATTAATGGGAGCCGTAAAAGATGCTACAGACGAAGAAACTGAAAAAGTAATTGAGGAACAAAAAAAGATATTGGGTGTTGAGAGGCTGGAACCGTGGGATGTTTTGTATGCGTCTCATGAAACATACGAACAGGTTGAGAAGAAATACTATCCCAAAGAAAAGGCGCACGAAAGGATGGTATGGACATTTAAAGGTTTAGGCCTTGATACTTCAGGAATCGAATATGACATGAACCCGAGAGAAGGGAAACTAAGCGAGAAATTCCCGCATCCCGGCGTTTGTTTTACAATAGACCCGATAGATAAAGATATCAGGCTTTTAGCAACGCCTCTTGACGGCAGTTTTGCCGCGGATGCGGTTAATCACGAATATGGGCATGGCGTTCATTCATACTATACTGCTCAGCCGGGTTTCTTTTTAAACGGTTACAATATTGGCATAGCGGAAGGTATGGCAAGATTTACGGAAACTATGATAGTTGACCCTGATTGGTTAATGCAGTATGCGAGAATGCCCAAAGATTTGATAGTTGAATTTCTTGAAGCCAGACGGAAAGAGAATCTTTTAAAGTTCAGGGGGGTAAGACATTATATCGCAATTGCTGATTTTGATAGAAAGATTTATGAAGATCCCGATCAGGATTTAACAAAATTATATTGGGATAGATGTTCGGATATTATCGGTTTGCCATCCAAAGATACGGTAAGTGATTATTATAATTGGCCAAGATTCGCGGGGCTATATCATTATATCGCTACAACATGTTATATGCCAAACGATTATGCAAACGCGGATTTTATAAATGCCCAAAATAAAACTTTTTTAATCAGGGAATACGGCCATATTTTAGGCAATCCCGCTGTTGGCAAATGGCTTATTGAAAATTACTACAGATTGGGGGATTCTGTTGAATGGCAGCAAATGATTGAGGATGCAACGGAAGAGCCTATTAACACCAAATATTATATTTCGGAAGTATTAAAACCAAAAGATAAATTAATTACTGAAGTAAACGATGCCCAAAGAAAATATATCGATACGATCGCAAGGGTATATAAACCATTTAGAAATATAAAGGAGCTGTCAGACAAGACTTCGGGGCTGAAAGACACAAATGTAGTTTTGGTAATGGTTGATTCACTGCTGGTCGATCCAGAGGATTATGATAAAAAAGAAGGCAAAAGCCTGGAAAAGACCACTTTGGACGAACTTATTGTGATCTTAAATCAGCTTGTCGCATCCGGTTCGAATACAAAGATAGCAGTGATCAATACCGGCTTTTTAAACGATGATGCTGATAAAATCCTAACTTCTTTAAAAAATAAATATAAAAATAATCTTTTGGTAGAGACAGATCCGTCAAAGGTAGAGGAAAAAATAGGAGATCAGGAAATTGTAAAGATAGGATTTAAAGAAAACGCTGATCTACTGGGGAAACTTGATGTTACCGTTAAGATGCCTGAAAAAGGCATGATATTGTCAGCCTTTGATTTTATGTATGCGGCATTTTCAAAAGATCAAAACATTGAAAAACATTATTCAAGAAGAGAACTGGAAAGATTCGCTAAAGAGATATCATGCGATTTTGAGGCTACGAAAAGATATACTGAAGACATGATGTATTTTACGCGAGAGCAGTTCCTGATATTCGCATAAAAAAAGGGCGGCGCAAAGGCTTGCTACATGAAAAGGATAGGATAAAGCTATGAAGGCAACGAATTATAAAGACAAGAAGATAGTTAGTAAGTACTTAAAAAAGACGCTTAGTGGAGTTTATATTATTTATCCGGCCATATTAAGGCTCCTTCGTAATGTTAAAGGTAAAACTGTTTTAGACTTGGGGTGTGGAGCAGGTTTGATCAGCCAAAAACTGAGTGAAAGAGGCGCTAAGGTTTTTGCAGTTGATAGTTCCCAGAGGTGGATTGATATCTGCAAAAAAGAGAGTAATAAAACAAAAAACATTAAATATACGGTGGCAGATGCCGATGACTTGAGTATTTATAAGGACAGGAAATTTGATATTGTGTTTGCCAATATGGTTTTTCTGAGCGTTTCCTCCAAACAAAAAGTAGCAAAATCATTTAATGAAGTTAGCCGGATTATTAAAAAAGGAGGAACTTTTATTTTTAGCGATTGTCATCCTGTTGCTAATATGACCGGTAGTTCAAGTACAAAGATAAGCGGCGCGGTTCCCGGCTTTTCTTATTTTAAAGATGGTGCAAAATATAGGGGTACGTATCTTTTGTCTGATTATTCCCATATAGAATTTACTGATTTGCATTTTAGTCTGGGTTTTTATTCCAAGTTATTAAATGAAAACGGTTTTATGATTGAAGAGATAATAGAGCCTAAACCAGCCAAAATGGATCCCGAAAAAAGATTTAAAAATTATAGAATTCCAGAATACATTATTTTTAAATGTAGAAAATTATAGTATGAGGATGAATAGTCCAACCGGTAAACAGATTCTGATATTTTACATAGCGGTGAGTGTGTTTATCCCCTGATTTTCTCTTTCGGTGGATTGCAAAGTTAAATGCCGTAAATAGTGGTTATTTTTCATTTAAGCTGCGATCTCCTGAAGTATTTATCGGTTATTTTTATGAACGATGAACCACGAACGATGAACGATTAAATAAGGCTTCGCCTTATTTCAATCCTTTTAATTCATATGTCCTGACACGTTTGTTCTTGCCTTTAATGTTTACTTCACCGAGTTCTCGCACTTCGACTCTGTCTTTAATCTCATTATAGGTTGTTTCACCGATAATGATGTGAGTGTTATATTCCTTGTTAAGCTGTTCAAAACGCTGTGTAGTATTGACTGCGTCCCCGATAGCGGTATAGTCCATAAGTTTTTCAGAGCCCATGTTTCCGACAACAACAACACCGGTATTAATACCTATTCTTATCTTGAGGGCCTGTTTTGTCATTTCTTTCCACTCAGCTTCAAATTCTTTTGATACTGCAACCATCTCAAGCGCTACTGCACATGCTTTATACGCATGATCATGATAATAAAGCGGTGCGCTGAAAAGTGCCATAATGGCATCACCCATAAATTTGTCGACTGTCCCTCCATGCTTAAAAACAATATTGGTCATTTTTGTAAGATATTTGTTTAATATATGCGCTATTTGTTCGGGTTCAAGTGCTTCTGATATTGAAGTAAAATTTTGTATATCTGAAAACAAAATGGTTATCTCTCTCTTTTCACCGCCGAGTTTGATATCTTCAGGATTTGCGAGAAGCTGGGTAACGATTTGCTCTGAAGCGTAATGCCTGAATATATTTTTTATCTTTTTCCGTTCGCGTTCTTCAGTGAGAAGTTTTGACGCGGTAACCGCGCCATAGGTAAGAAAGAGAGCAATAAAAGGATAAACGATATTTGTAACGAGATATAAATGACTGAAAAGAGCTTGGGAAGCCGCAATAAAAAAAGTCATGGTAACAAGGAATATTATAATACCTTTTATTGTTGTTGCACGTCCAAGAATATATCCCATGCCGATTCCAAAGAAAATAATAAAGAGGATATTAATAACCGTACATATCATATTGAATTTCAAAAATCTGTTGTCCAGTATGTTTTGAATAACATTTGCGTGTTTTTCCATTCCTGAAAGACGCGGTGAAAAGGGTGTTACTTTGAGGTCCCCTAATCCCGGTGCTGTAGCGCCAATAATAATGATCTTACCTTTTAAGTTCTCTGCTGGAACGGTTTTGTTGAATACGTCAATAAATGAGTAGTAAGGGAACGAGCCGTTCGGGCCGTAATAATTTATAAAAAGCTTGTTGGTCATTGACAAAGGGATGATCTCGTTCGGTAATAAGGCGGCATCAGAAGTGATAAGTTTTATCTTTGCCATATCTATATTCAAGTATAAACGAGCCATTTGCAAGGTTATCGGCGGATAAAGATCTCCTTTAAACTTGATTGCAAAGAGCTCCCAGCGTAGCTCACCGTCCATGTCAGGAACAATATTTACCATGCCTTCACATAGTGCTTGTTCATCTAAGGAATTAATCGTATGAAAAACATTTGTAGCTTCCAGTGGAAGATATCGCGGATCTTTAACACCGAGTTTTGTTAAGAGATAACTTGATCGTTCTAAAAGAGAAAGACTTTTTTTGTCTATCGATGATGCTTTATCTCCTTCTTCACCGGGAAGGGTGAAATACATCGGTAGGACTACATTGCCCGCATACTTAAAGGCATCTGCAAGCGCAGAGTCGTTATCATATGTCCTTTTTTCTGATTCAATATATGAAAGAAAATTCTTTCCTTCAGCACTGGTCTTTGAAAATCCTGATGAAGTGAATGTATCTTCGACTTTTCCGAGCATTTTCAGCGTAGAATTTCTGTCCGGCTCGGTAAACAGGACGTCAAAACCGATAACCTTTGCTTCGCAATCTTTTAAATATTTTACCGCATGAGCAAAGTAGCGGCGTGGCCATGGCCATCTGCCGAGCTCTTTTATGCTTCTATCGTCAATAGCTATTAATGCGACGTTGTTTCCGGCTTCAATACGCCCTCTCATATGGAAACGCGCATCAATTGTTTTGAGTTCAAACAAGTGGAGGAATGGGGTGTCAATATACATTAATACAAGAACAATCAGTGTAATAAGTGTGCCAAGTTTTGGCCCGGTAAGAAAACGTGAAAATTTTTTCATAAATACTATACATCCTGTTTGCATTTCTCAACTCCTTTATACCAAAATATATGATTTTGATAAATACTTTTGTTGAATTAAGTCACGTAATTGATAATATAGGGGTCGGATCATAACCCCTTAAGGTAATTATGAAAACATATTGTAATTTTTCTAAAGAAGAAGTTTTAAAAGAACAGGTTTCTTCTATAAATGGTTTATCCTCGCAGGAGGCGGCTCATCGTTTGGCTGAGCACGGAAAAAACGCTTTAGTTGAAAGTAAACGCCGCACACCACTGGCCATGTTTATTGATCAGTTTAAAGATTTTATGATCATAGTCCTTATTGTTGCCGCTATTGTATCAGGCATTATTGGTGAGGTGACTGACACGATAGCAATTGTTGTTATTATTGTCCTTAATGCGGTAATCGGTTTTGTGCAGGAGTACCGTGCAGAAAAGGCGATGGCCGCATTAAAGAAAATGGCCTCTCCCTATACAACCGTTATTCGTGACGGTATGCAGCAGGTGATTGAATCAACAAGCGTTGTTCTCGGAGACATAGTTGTTTTAGTAGCGGGAAACCTTGTGCCTGCAGATATACGTTTATGTGAAACATCACAGTTAAAGATTGAAGAAGCCGCACTTACTGGTGAATCAGTACCAGCAGAAAAACATTCCGATATACTCAATGATGGGACGTTTCCTTTAGGCGACAGAAAGAATATGACCTATCGCGGTACCGTCGTTACCTATGGCCGCGGAAAAGGTGTTGTTGTTGGAACGGGTATGCGTACAGAGCTCGGAAAAATCGCTCAGATGCTGCAGAATGAAGATGAGGTAAAAACACCCCTGCAAAAACGATTAGCACGTTTTGGTAAGCACCTTGCACTCATAATACTGTTTATATGCGCCATTGTTTTTGGTGTTGGGGTGATGAGAGGGGAGTTACCGCTTCTTATGCTTCTTACCGCAGTATCGCTTGCTGTTGCGGCAATACCTGAAGCATTACCTGCCGTTGTTACTATATCGCTCGCACTTGGGGCAAAGAAGATGGTTGCGCAGAATGCCCTTATAAGAAAACTTCCTGCAGTCGAAACACTCGGGTCAGTAACATATATCTGCACCGATAAAACGGGCACGCTGACCATGAATAAAATGACCGTTGAGTCGGTGCACACTTCATGTGAAATTAATAAAGATTCTGTAGAAAATAATGAATTGCTCAAAACACTTTTCTTGGCGCTTTCAGTGAGTAATGATGCACATAAAGATAATAAAGGAATCGTTCTTGGTGATCCTACGGAAACTGCGTTGTATGCATATGCGGGGAAAAACGGATACGATAAAACAAAGTTAGTTGAGTTATATCCACGTGTTGCAGAGTTACCATTTGATTCTGAGAGAAAATGTATGACCACGTTCCATGAAGTAAAAGATCCTGATTGTCGTATTAATGCGCGCTATATTTCTTTTACGAAAGGTGCACCGGAAGTGATAGCAGCCAATGCAACGGTAAAAGAACAATGTATTGGATCCCAATCGTTACAAAAAGATGAGTTGTTAAAGATAAATGAAAAAATGGCAGATCAGGGACTCAGAGTATTATGCGTTGCAATGCGGGTATGGGACAATCTCCCTAAAAATAATGTTCCGGAAAATGTTGAGACGGATCTTACGGTACTTGGCCTTGTCGGGATGATTGATCCGCCGCGAGAAGAGGTAAGAGAAGCGGTGGCGCTATGTAAAACAGCCGGCATAAAACCGGTTATGATAACGGGCGATCATCCTATTACTGCACGGACAATTGCACGAAAGCTTGATATTATTAGTAGCGAAGATGGAGAAATTATAACAGGGAAAGAACTAGGAGAGTTATCACTTGAAGAGCTTGAGGAGCGTGTTGAAAGAGTGCGAGTATATGCGCGTGTTGCCCCTGAACAGAAATTAAAAATTGTTAAGGCGCTGCAGGATAAAGGACAATATGTTGCGATGACCGGTGACGGCGTGAATGACGCCCCTGCATTGAAGCGTGCTGATATCGGCGTTGCTATGGGTATTACCGGCACAGACGTATCAAAAGAAGCGGCAGATATGGTGCTTTTGGACGATAATTTTGAGACCGTAGTGCATGCCGTGGAAGCGGGAAGACGGATCTTTGACAATATACGGAAATTTATTAAATATATTATGACCAGTAATGCAGGTGAAATATGGACAATCTTTCTTGCACCGTTTTTAGGTCTTCCCATTCCGCTGATACCAATACAGATATTGTGGATAAATCTTGTTACAGACGGTTTGCCTGGGCTTGCGCTTACCGCAGAACCGGCTGAAAAAGGCATTATGAACCGACCGCCGCGGCATCCGAAAGAAAGTATCTTTGCGAACGGGTTAGGGCTGCACATTTTCTGGGTAGGACTTTTGATGGGAGGAGTATCACTTTTCTCGCAGGCATGGGCGATTGAAACAGGCAGATCAAACTGGCAGACAATAGTTTTTACAGTGCTGTGTTTAAGTCAGATGGGACATGTTCTGGCTGTGCGATCTGAAAATGAATCACTTTTCTCGCAAGGGATTATGAGTAATGTGCCTTTGTTGGGCGCGTTTCTCCTTACCTTTTTACTCCAGATGGCAACGATATATGTCCCGTTTTTAAACCCGATATTTAAGACCGCACCGCTTACGGCTGGTGAATTAACATTTACATTGTTTTTGTCATCTATTGTATTTATTGCGGTAGAGATCGAAAAATTATTACGGCGCAGAAAAATTATTAAGTATTAAAGTAGGGAATCAATAATGCGTGGGACATGTAGTGCACGGCTTTAGCCGTGCGGCAGCAGGGTAGGGACTATTATGACTACAGATATCAATACCAAACTACATACATTACAGGAACTGATCAGAGGATATAAAAGTATTTTGATCGGTTTTTCAGGTGGTGTTGACAGCACCTTCTTAGTAAAAGTCGCCTATGATGTTCTTGGAGATAAAGCGTGTGCGGTAACCGCGTGTTCGAGTACGTATCCCGAAAGAGAGTTTAAAGAAGCATGTCGGCTTGCAGCCCATATCGGTGTGAAACATGTGGTGATACAGTCGGAAGAACTCGACATACCGGAATTTAAGGATAATCCTGTAAACAGATGTTATTATTGCAAGAAAGAACTATTTCAAAAGCTCAAACGTATTGCAGATAAAGAACGCGTAGCGTTTATTGCCGATGGGTCAAACAGTGATGATGTGCATGATTATCGGCCGGGAACACAGGCATTGCAAGAGCTTAATATTGTGAGTCCGCTTAAAGAAGCTCGCCTCACCAAAAATGATATACGTGAACTTTCGAAGAGCATGGATCTGCCCACCTGGGACAAACCGGCTTACGCGTGCCTTTCATCACGTTTTCCCTATGGACACGAGATCACCCGTGAAAAACTTGATAAGGTAAATCGTGCGGAAGATTTTCTTATGACTCTGGGTTTTAGGCAAGTGAGGGTGAGGTACTATGATGATACTGCGCGAATAGAGGTTGAAAAGAGCAAAATGGATCATATTATGGCTCAGGATATCAGAGAAAAGATCCTATCTCACTTAAAAGATATCGGATTTAGATATATTACAATTGATCTTGAAGGATATCGTATGGGAAGTATGAACGTACATGTCAGACCCCAGACCATAGACTCCAGACCAGAGACTACAGACTAAAAACTAGATGCTTTATATTATTCAGCTGTAATCTATATGCTATAAGAAAGTATATGAAAAAAATATAAATACGATTCACGAGACACTAATCACGAAAAACGAGTTATCATGAAAGCAGTAACATTACTATCCGGTGGGCTGGACAGCATTCTTGCAGCAAAATTGATCATTGAACAGGGTATAGATGTCTATGCTGTTACTTATGTAAGCACGTTCAGTTCAGGCTACTCTAAAAAGACCGGTGTCTTTGTTCCTCAGCGGTGTGCTGATATGTTAGGGATACCGCTACTTGTACGTGAAATTACCCCTGAAATGACTGCTCTCGTAAAAGATCCTCCTCACGGTCACGGAAAAAATCTTAATCCCTGTATTGATTGCAAAATAATAATGATCCGAGACGCAAAAAAATATATGCATGATATTGACGCGCAGTTTCTGATTACCGGTGAAGTGCTCGGGGAACGGCCAATGTCACAGATGCGTCACGCCCTCGAAGAGATTGAAAAAGAAGGTGGGGTGGAAGGTATTTTGCTTCGGCCTCTTACAGCTCATTCATTACCTGAAACTATACCTGAAAAAGAGGGGTGGGTAGACAGGAGTAAATTATGCGGGATAACAGGAAGAAGCAGAAAACCCCAATTCGAATTATGTGAACGGTTTGGAATTACGGAGTATGCAACACCTGCAGGCGGATGTCTGTTGACTGATCGAGGGTACAGCAGAAAGTTGCAGGACGCGTTCGATAATAATGATGACAGTAGATCTTCTATAGACCTTCTTAAAACTGGCCGGCATTTTCGTTTGTTAAGTGGTGCAAAGATCATTGTTGGACGAGACGAAAAAGAGAATGAAAAATTAACTGCACAGGCACGTTCTGGTGACATGATCGTTTATATTGAGGAGCTACCCGGTCCGGTTGTACTTGTCTGTCACAGAAAAGATCATGCTGTAACTGAAGAAGATATTGATTGGGGTTGCCGGTTTTGTGCCTATTACAGTGACTCTGATAATGAAAATAATGTAACGGTTATTTGTCAGTGTGCTGGGAAAGAAGATTTAATTGAGAAGAAGACAAGTTCTATTGATAAGGAGACAGTTGACTCATTGCGGGTTGGTCAATAATTTGTGTTTTAATATATAGTATGATTTGATATTATACACTCCATTTTTGCAATAAGTGTCAGGGATGCTATTATGCTAAGTAGTAAACTATATAAAAATATATGTTTTTTAAGCGCAATAATCATTGTATGCGTTACCGTAAGCGGATGCAGTCCTTTTAGGGGAAGACATCCATCGGTAACACCGGACATTTGGCCGTTAAAGGTTAAAAATCCTACGGTGACATCAAAGTATGGTATGCGGCACCATCCGGTATTGAAAAGACGTATAAAGCATACCGGTATTGATATTCGTGCACGTGACGGTACAAAGGTGTATGCCACTGCACCGGGGAGAGTTATTTTTGCCGGTTGGAATGGCGGTTATGGCAATATGGTTAAGATCGATCACGGTGATACGCTTTTAACCTATTACGCTCATCTTTCAAAGATTGTTGTTCGCAAGGGCGATCACGTTATGAAAGGGAGTTATATAGGGTTATCAGGTCACAGCGGAAGAGTGACCGGTCCGCATCTGCATTATGAATTGCGCTATAAAGGTAAATCGGTAAATCCAAAATGGGGACTACCTTAACAGCTATAAGCTATAAGCTGTAAGAAAATACTAAAATAAAAACTAATAAAGTTTTAACTTAAAGCTTACAGCTTATAGCTTAGCTCAGTGGTGGCGCAAAGCTTTAGCCTTGCATGTTCGCAGGACTAACTTTAGCAGCTCTAAGTTATAAGAGAAAACAACGATATAATGTATAATAAAGTTTTAAACTTAAAGCTTACAGCTTACAGCTTATAGCTTTATAGGGGGGTTCCATGAAAAAGGCATTAATTACAGGGATTACAGGGCAGGACGGCTCATATTTAGCGGACTTCCTTCTTGAAAAGGGATACAAAGTGAGCGGCATGGTACGTCGATCGAGCACTGAAACGTTTGAGCGCATAGAACATATACGTGAGAAGATTGATTTAAAGCAGGCGGATCTTTTAGATCAGCTTTCAATAATAAAGATAATTGAAGAGACAGAACCTGATGAAGTCTATAATTTAGCGGCACAATCATTTGTGCCGACTTCATGGACACAGCCGGTACTTACCGCAGAATTTACTGCAGTCGGTGTAACACGCGTACTTGACGCGATACGCCTTGTAAATAAAGATATACGGTTTTATCAGGCATCATCAAGCGAGATGTTCGGCAAAGTACATGAAGTACCGCAAACAGAGACCACCCCGTTTCATCCGCGCAGTCCATACGGTGTCGCAAAAGTATACGGCCATTACATAACTCAGAATTATCGTGAAAGTTATGATATCTTTGCAAGTTCAGGAATACTTTTTAATCATGAGTCTCCGCGCCGCGGTTTGGAATTTGTTACAAAGAAAATTACTGATGCTGTTGCACGAATAAAGCTTGGACTTTCAGATGCGCTTAAGTTAGGGAACATGGACGCAAAACGTGACTGGGGGTTTGCCGGTGATTATGTAAAAGCGATGTGGCTGATGTTACAGCAAGACGCACCTGATGATTATGTCGTTGCAACCGGCCAGACACACTCAGTTCAGGAATTCGTTGAAGAGGCTTTTTCTTACGTTGATTTAGACTGGAAAGAATATGTTAAAACAGATCCACGTTTTGTAAGACCTGCGGAAGTTGATCTCTTAATTGGAGATCCAGCTAAAGCAAAAGAAAAGCTTGGATGGACGCCAGATATAACCTTTAAAGGTCTTATCGATATGATGGTTGATTACGATATTGAAAAACACAAGAAACTAATGGCAAATAGTAAGTAAGTTATTGTTATAGTGATAGAGCTGGATTTGTTTTATACGGCGAATAACGTTGAATTATTAGAGACATTTCCTCTCCATTGAGGTGGAGATTTATTAAAAATGGCGAAGAAGTGGCTATGTGCAAGGCGCGTGCAAGCGAACGCGGAGGTGTATTTACTGTACACCGCACAAGGGAGCGCAAGTACGCAACGCAGCAGATGGCTGCTTATCCGCAATTTTGGGGTTTTATGAGTATTTTGATTACTGGTGTAACAGGTTTTGTTGGGGATCATCTTCTTGAATACACAGCCGGGCAGACCGAACGTATTTATGGGATTGGCCATATTGCCGTTGATACCTCGTATGCCCACTACAAACATTTTCAATTGTTTACTACTGACTTAAGGGATGATCTTGGTATAAATTCTGTTGTACGAAAAGCCCAGCCGGATATTGTCTATCATTTGGCAGGTGTTGCATCAGTTAAAAAGTTTGATGCGGACATTACGGCATCATTTGAAATAAATACTAATGGATCGCTGCATCTTTTTGAGGCTGTCAGGCAGCACTCACCGAAAAGTAAGATTGTTTTTATCAGTTCGGGAGAAGTGTATGGCGAAGTAGATAAAAAAAATCTACCGGTAACAGAAGAAACATCCATAGCCCCCACGAATTTGTATGGAGTATCAAAAGCGTCCGCAGAATTACTTGCATTAAATTACTGGAAAAATTATGGAGTAGATATTACTATCTTGAGGCCTTTTAATCATATTGGCCCGGGACAATCAACCGATTTTGTTACCGCGAGCTTTGCAAAGCAAATTGCACAGATCAAGAAAAACAAGAAAGAACCAGTCTTAGAAGTTGGTAACGTTGAAGTAAAACGGGATTTTACCGATGTGAGAGATATTGTGCGCGCATATGATCTTGCGGCAAAAAAATGCGGTGGTGGAGAAGTGTACAATGTTTCTTCCGGGACACTGTATACGATTAGTGAAATTCTCGATAAGATGATCGCTTTAGCCCAAATAAAGGTGGAGATAAAGGAATCAGCGGATAGAGTTAGAAAGCACGATATAGATTATGTGTGGGGAAGTCCTAAAAAGTTTATGAGTAAAACCGGATGGAAACCACGGTATAAAATTGAAGATACATTACGCGATTTACTAGCGTATTGGATGGAAAGAACGTAATTTGCAGTTAGCGTATAGCGCATGGCGGATAGTGTAGTGCAGGGCTTTAGCCCTGCGTTAAGGCAAGGCTAAAGCCTTGCGCTACAGTATTGTTTGATTCTTTGTATTTGGTAATTGTAACTTAAAAAGTATGGGGGGTTTTTGAGTGGGTATTTTTAAGGCGTACGATATTAGAGGTGTATATCCAACTGAACTGGATGAGAATATGGCTTATGATATTGGCAGAGCCGCTGCAACGTTTCTTAAGGTAAAAGAAATTGTTGTTGGGTATGATATGCGTACAAGTACACCGATAATGTCTCAAAAGTTCATGGAAGGTCTCACGGATTGCGGCGTTGATGTTATTGATATTGGCATGTGTTCAAGTCCTGCTGTTTATTTTACTGTAGGACATTACGGATATCCGGCAGGTGCCATGGTTACCGCATCGCATAATCCGGCTAAATATAATGGTTTCAAATTCTGCCGGGAAAACGTAATTCCCATTAGCGGCGAAACTGGTATTAAGGATATGCAGAAGATGGTCGAAACACAAGAATTTGCCCATTCAGATACTAAAGGCACAGTAACCCAAAAAGATATTTTAAGCGATTATGTAAACCACATATTAAGCTTTGCTAAGGATATTAAACCATTAAAGATTATTGTTGATGCCGGTAACGGTGTTGCCGGAAAATTTGTCGAAGAGGTATATAAACATCTTCCCTGTGAGTTAACACCACTGTATTTCGAGCCGGATGGCACGTTTCCGCACCATGAAGCGAATCCGCTTAAAGAAGAGAACCTTAAAGATCTTAAAGAACATATGAAAACCGGTACGTATGATATTGGTATCGCGTTTGATGGTGATGCAGACAGAATAGCGTTTGTTGATGAAAAAGGGCAAACGATAACAAATGACCTTATATCAGCTTTGATTGCTCAGGAGATCCTTTCCCAGAAGAGTCCGCAAACGATTGTGTATGATCTTCGTTCAAGCTGGGTTGTTCCTGAAGAAGTAGAAAAACATGGCGGTATTGCTATTGAGTCACGTGTCGGCCATTCGTTCATAAAGGGTATTATGAGAGAAAACGATGCTGCACTTGGTGGTGAACTTTCTGGACATTATTATTTCAGAGATAATTTCTATGCTGATAATGCGCAGATTGCGATGATAAAGATACTAAATCTGGTAAGTAGAGATGGTCGACCGATATCTGAGATTGTTCAGCCGCTTAGAAGATATTTTGCAACAGGTGAAATAAATTTTAAGGTAGCTGATAAAGACAAAAAGATAAAAGAATTGGCTGAAACATTTAAAGACGGCAAGGTATATTATCTTGACGGTATATCAGTAGAATATAGTGACTGGTGGTTTAATGTACGGCCGTCAAACACTGAACCGGCCCTGCGACTCAACTTAGAGGCCAAATCAAAAGAATTAATGGAACAGAAAAAGAGCGAACTTGTTGCGATTTTAGAACAAGGCTAATATATAGAATGGTTCTTTTTATATGAAAAAGTACACTTTTGGCTTGAGAGTACGTTACGAAGAAACCGATCAAATGGGTTATGCCTATTATGGTAATTATTTTACCTGGTTTGAAGTTGCCCGTTCAGAATATTTCCGTGACAATAATATTCCTTATACAGGATTTGAAAAAAAGGGTCTGTATTTACCTGCTGTTGAGGCCACGTGCAAATATGAAGTTCCGCTTGCCTACGATGATTTGATCGATATTACTGTGTGGATCAGTGAAATTAAGAATGCGAGCATGGTGTTTCAGTATGAAATACGTAAAGATGCCTCATTGATCGCTAAAGGTAAAACAATACATGCCTTTATCAATGAAAAAAGCAAACCTGTGCGGGTACCTGATGAAGTGCGTGCTATATATGGTGGAAGCGAGTAGGTTTGATGGTTTGTGTTTTTTTATGAACTATGAACGATGAACTATAAACTAATTTTTGTTTTCAGAGAAAAATTTTATGGATTATGTAGTCGTATATGTAACAGTTTCATCGAAAAAAGAGGGTAAAATAATAGCTAAAGCATTGTTGGAAGCGAAACTAGCAGCATGTGTCAATATTATTGATGGTGTGGAGTCATTTTTCTGGTGGGAGAAAAAAATTGATACTGCGAAAGAATCTCTCTTGATTATTAAAACAAAAAAGAGTATAGTGCCCCAGCTTGAGAAAATGGTAAAAAAGTATCATTCGTACGATGTGCCGGAGATAATTGCCTTACCGATAGTTAGTGGTGAACGTAAATATCTCGATTGGCTTGAAGGATCATTGAAGTAAAGGAGGAATAATTATGTCTATGCATCCAAGTCTGAGAAAAGTTGGTGGAACATTTAAAGTGAAACGTTCTGTCATGAAAAGATTTGAACGCGTTGAAGAACTACGAAAACGCGGCAAATTTAAAGAAGGACAAAGTGTGTACGGCCTGCCAAAGACCTTACCACCAGTTTGATTTGACAAAGTGCTTGCGCACTTTGCATTTAGCGTTTATCTAACAGCGATTATTTTTTCGAATTTCCAGATTTCACCGCCACGATTTATCGGGGCGGTGAATGTCACGGGTAGCAAATATGAACGTTCATTTAAGCGCTTAACAAAAACCGATTCACTAATCACGAACCACGAGGCACGAATTATATGCCTGAACGTCTACAAAAAGTAATGGCGCAAGCCGGTATTGCCTCACGCAGAAAGTCTGAAGAGATCATCACACATGGCCGTGTTACGGTAAATGGTGAGGTGGTAACTCAGATGGGGAAACTTGTCTCATCGAAAGACAAGATCTGTGTTGACGGGAAATCTCTGTCTGTACAGAAAAAAACCTATATACTGCTCAATAAACCTGCCGGATATGTTTGTTCTGCGGTACAGAAAAAAGATAAGAGACCGATTGTGTTGCAGCTGGTCCATGAAAAAGGATTAAGATTATTTACTGTTGGGCGACTCGATTATGATACTAATGGCGCTTTGCTTCTCACTAATGACGGTGATTTTTCACTTAAAGTCTCTCATCCGCGCTATGAAGTACAAAAAGTATATGATGTTGTTGCAAAAGGCGTTATTACACAAAATAATCTGAAGCGTCTGGAAAAGGGTATTGTCTTAGACGGTAAAAAAGTATACGGTACAAAGATCAACAAGTCCCGTCCTCATGGTGATAAGACCTTTGTAACGCTCGCTATTAACGAGGGTCGTAATCGCCAGGTAAAACGGATGTTTAATGAGATCGGACACAGAGTTGTTAACCTCAAACGTGTTAAGATCGGCTTTCTGTCTCTCGGCACATTAAAGTCAGGCCAGTATAGATATCTTACGGATACAGAAGTAAAAAAAATCCTTGCGCAGGAACCTAAAATTCAGAAACGCCGCCCTGTAGATAACAACAAATTCACAAAATCTAAGTAACAAATAATAACCAATCATCAAATACCAAGTTCTAAAACCAAACCCCTTGCTTTAACGCAGGGCTAAAGCCCTGCACTTTCAAAATCACCGCGTAGGTGGCACAGGGTGATTCCTACGCGGTGAAAAAAAGGTAGCATTTTCCTAAAAACGTTATCTTCCACCTAATTTTTAGCTCCACACTTCAGTATCCTTGACAATTGGTTCTAAAATAATGTAATATACTATAATGAAAAGGCTTAGGCACTTTCAGTGCTTACTCTAATACATTAATGTAATGTATGGAAGAGGGTTTATGCGTGTGAAAAAACAAAATGGTTTTACACTTTTAGAGACAGTGGTTGCATTTGGGTTACTCACGGTTCTTGTCGTTGCCTTGACCATGATCTTCTCTCAAGGGATAAAAGCGTTTAAGCATGGGTTCAAAACCGCACAAATATCTCAGAGTGCACGTACCGCAATGGATTGTATGATACGCGAGCTTGCAAGCGCGTACGCCGGGCATGGGTATAAGTTTAAAGGTCAATCAAATCTTCCGTATAGAAGAGTTGATTTTATGGTGCCTTTAAAAAATTCCGGTGATTGCGATCTTGTGGAAGTAAGTTATTGGTTTGCGTATTCTGATCCTGATGAAAATAAAATATTCAAGATATGGAGATATTATCATGTAAGTGACAAATCAGACACTTCTAATTTTGGAAATTTCCAAGATGGTTCAAGCGAAGTTTTAGCAGAAAATGTAGTCAAGTGTTCTATAAATTATTTGTATGCCGGGTGGTGGAGTGATTCGTGGATTTCATCTAATATACTTCCTAAAGCTGTAAGGATAGAAATTAAAATTGTTGATGATGAAACAATGAAAAAATATTCTGGATCTTATTCTGAACTTGAAAAAAGGGCGAAAAAGTTTGTAGGTGTGGTGAAATTGAGAAATGCGAATTAATAGGGTATAGCGAGTAGCGTAAGCGTATAGTAGTAGTGCAGGGCTTTAGCCCTGCGTTAAGCAAGGCTAAAGCCTTGCGCTACAGTATTATTAGAATTTTAGATTTGGTTTTTCTTAACTATGCGCTATATGCCATACGCTAAGCGCTATTTGAGTAGGAAAGATTTCAACTATTACGTAGATGGTGTTATATGAGTAAATTAAATAGAAAGAAACATAGCGAAAATGGTGTAGCCATGATACTCACTTTGGGTATCCTGACTTTGCTATTAGTCGTGGGTGTTGCATTTGTCATGAACATGACATTTGAAATGCGGCTTGCATACCAGTATGAGGCACGGATAAAAGCGCGATTGATCGCCGAAGCCGGTTTGGAGCGTGCCATTGCCGAACTCCGTGCAAAGGCGAAAGTTAATTCATATGAAGGGCCTAAGGACCCACAAAATGGCTGGGCAAGAGATCCTTGGTTTTATGATAAGTTTCAGGAGCATACATCTATTTGTAATGATAGCGATGGTAATCCGCTCCCATCATTCTCAAATCTAAATGAATTTGATGGATCAAAAAGAACGGATCCCGAAAAATATACCGAGGAAATACTTATTGAAGATGTAATGGATTCATCTGGGACGACAAAAAAAATGAGTTTTATAGGGAAATCAGTTCTTAAAATTATTGATTGCGCAAGCATGATATATGTTAACGATGATAATCCAGAGATAGAGGGGATAATGTCACGGCTTTTTGATGATCTGGGTGTTTCAAGCCCGATAACGATTGCGTCAAACATCATGACAAAAAGAAATGCTCTTTATGCAATTAATGGTATCGGATTTGTATCTAAAGAACAGATAAAATGGACACCCGGTGTGGGTGACGGCATATATGGAGCTATTAAAGATTATATAACCTGTTATGCGTATGTCGATCCTAATACGGTCGATAATACAGGTGCAGATGAGTCTCGTGCCCCGATAAATCTGAATACAGCACCAAAGATTCTTTTAAAAGCTGTGCTTGAATGTGACCCCGGGGTGGGATCGGGATATGCTGAATCTTTATCTAACACTATAATAGCTAATCGTACGCTTGGTTTCTGGTCAGGGTTTGATTACTGGGTAGATGTTTCAAGCGGTATTGATGCTACAGTAAAACAGCGAGTAAAAGATAATGTAAATCCAAATAAAGTTAAACCTGAGATAGGCGGCACACCTTATTATTCGACTGAATTTTCATTTAATTCAGGTGGGTTTTATGAAATAGAATCCACCGGTAAGGTTTTTCGGAGAGTTGGAACGACTGATGTAAAACTTGCCGAACATACGGTATCGGCAATCGTGAGGGTTTATAAGGTATGGAACATAACAAAACAATCACAGTTTGATCAGTCTACTGAGTATTATCGTGTGACATGGCATGATACATGTCCTACAGATATGACGCAAGACACCGGAGCGGATATGCCTGCTGATTATGATACCATAGAAGGTTCCGTTAAGCTTGGTTTTTGGGATGATTTTAGTGATAGTGCATATACACAAAAAAACTTTCCGAAGACTGCTGACTATGATGTTGATCCGGGAAAACTTAAACACGGCACGCAATGGATCAATGTTTCTTTGAGTTATAAGGGTACTGGTCAATCAGAGGATTCATGGAACTGGCATGATTTTTATGCGCGTATAAACTATTACGACTCGACAAGCGGTCCAGAAGGTCCAATTGATGCAAACGCTTGGCTCGGGACAGATGATGTTGGGCAAATTATTTTTAGAGATAATACTACGGGAAGTTATAGTGCTTTTGCTCGTAGAAATGGGTTAAGATGGATACCGGTAGAATCAGACGCTCTTAAAGCTACAATCGGTGAGTATGCAAGGCAGGTAGTATGGGAAGAAATTGATCCTATAGAAGGTCATCATGTAAGATGGATAAGAGCTTCTGCCCCTAGCTATTATTTAGGTATTAAAGATGGTGGATATACAAGGAATCAAGATGATGACAATACGCCAGTTCCTTTGAGTGGAGATCCTACGCATGGAGTCGAACTTATACTTTCAGGGTGCGAGTCGCTGGTCGGTTGGGCTGCAGAGGCATGGAATGAATACATAAAATGTTATGTATCAAAGTTTCCTAGTAAAGTAGTTTTTAGGCTATCAGAGTCAGGCCCTGACGGGCAAGAAGCATTCAGTGGATCTTTATATCCAAAGGGATCATCTTATTTGTATGATTATTCATTTTCTGGGGATAAAACATATAAAATGCTTGTAAGAGATATTACAGGCGCTACTCCAAGCCAGGGAATAAAACTTCAGGTTATTGATTCGGGAGGCACTCATAATTATCCGCCAACAGCAAAATGCTCTGATGAAGAATTAAATATTGATCCTAACAGCAATAATTATACTGGTGTTTTTGGTCTGTATTGTAATTCAGCTCTTCCATCATGGGATGATTTGAGGATAATGTCTACTGACGGTAATTACATATCGGTTGAGTTTGATTCGGGCGATCCTGATACTGAGTGGGGTACCATTACCTGTACCAACACATATGTGCAGGACCCTGACGATAAAGATACTAGTGGGGCTCTCATATACCCAGACGGTATTGTTGATGAGGATGTGACGGCTGATGTGAAAGTGTACGATAGTGGAACACCAACGGGATGGAGTTATGCGGTCGATACGAATACCAAGCCCACCACAACAAAAGGAAACCTTACATTTTACCGAAGTGAAGGAACATGTCAGTCTGTAAATGCAACGGGACAGTACTGTTCTTACAGAATGTATTTGGAATCAAGAAGACAATACGGGGAAACTGATTATTTATTAAAAACCCCTGTTCTTGAAGATGTAACGGTAACGTATATTCCGCCTAAGGTTGAGGTGTTCTACACATCCGACATTGATGGATAAACAGCGTATGGGATAGCATCTACCCAGTTTTATTTGTTTTCTGATAAATAGTAAGTTATAAAGGATATTCTGGATAAAGTGTAAAACAAAATTACTTTGTTTTCGTCTAATAAGGTAATGGTTTTACACTTTTATTTTTTGTTTAAATGGATTATAAATATGCGATTAAAATTTATTAGAGTTATAGCAGTATTTGTATTTTTGTTTCTATGTGCTTCATTACACGCGGATGAACGCTATCCTTATATCGGGACAGTAACCGTAAAAAGTGTGAATGTGCGTGCAAAGCCAAAGATGTCCGGTGAAGTGATGTGCCAGGTGATGAAAGGGCAGGAGGTCACAGTATATAGTGAGAATGATAAGTGGGCAAAAATAAAACTGCCGGAAAAAGCGTCGGTATGGATATTCGGCTCGTTTGTTAAACGGAACAAGGTAGCCGCAAATACCGCATATGTGCGATCAGCACCGGGATATAAATTCACCCCTGTATGTAAGCTTAAAAGAGGTGACAAGGTAAAGATAAAAAGACGTTTAGGTGATTGGCTGCGTGTTGTTCCTCCAAAGGGGTCCATTGGGTATATGGGTAAGAAGTATGTGAGGTATTACTCTACTGTTAGCGGATATGCCGGTAAGATGCAGCGTGAAAAGGATGGTGAAATTGCATATCGTGAGGCCGAACAGTTCCGTGAGAAAATACTCTCAGAAGGAGATGAATTGTGGCGGTATGAAGCTGTACGGAGTAAATATTTTCTTATTGTAGAAAAATATCCTGATATAAAAGAGACATCTTTAGCGCGTGAACGTATAGGTGAACTTAATAAAGAGATCTTCAAATTGCGAGAAATGAAAGAGACAAAAATTACACAAGATCAAAAATTTAAACATATTCCGCTAAAGTGATGTATAATGTAAAGGTATTGAGAGATAACAGTATGATAAATTTGGAGGCTCAGGTTTGAGTCGTATATAAGGCGTAACGACGCTGACGTACCCTATGCGGTACGTCAAGGAGGAGCAACGAAGTAGACGGCCAAAGATAAGCCTCCCCGAAGGGGCTGGCCAATTTTGGGCTGTAACTGTGTCACTTATCGCTTGCATATCGCAGGGGATATGCGGTACTCTTCGTTCCTTGTTTCGCTCCAAAATTGGCTCAGCCAAAGTAATCATACTGTCATCTCTCAATACCAATTCTAAGACACTAAGGAGAGAATGTAATGTCAGCTCAAATAATTGATGGTAAAAAAATAGCGCAAGAAGTTGTCGATGAGTTATCATTTGAGATTTCTTCGCTCAAAGAAAAAGGTATTCATCCGGGTATAGCAGTCGTTATTGTCGGAAACAATCCTGCATCTGTCGCATATGTGAACATGAAGGAAAAAAGATGCGCGCAGTTAGGGATATATTCCCAGCGGTATGATCTGCCTGAAACAGTGACTGAGGCGGAATTATTAGATCTTATTGATCAGTTGAATAAGAAAGATGTCATTCACGGAATATTAGTGCAGTTACCGTTACCGAAAAGCATTGATGAGGACAAGATTATTGAGGCAATAGTTCCTGAAAAGGATGTTGATTGTTTTCATCCATATAATGTCGGACGCATGTTACTGGGTAAACCGCGGTTTCTTTCTTGCACACCGCATGGTGTACAGGTTCTCTTAGCGAGAAGCGGTATTGCGATAGAGGGTAAGCATGTGGTGATCGTTGGAAGAAGCAATATAGTGGGTAAACCGCTTGCAGCGATATTGATGCAAAAAGCGCAACACGCTAATGCGACAGTGACCGTGTGTCATTCTCGCTCAGTTGATCTCAATAGTATTACGTGTTCAGCGGATATCTTGATCGCCGCTATTGGTAGTCCGTTTTTTATTACCTCTGATATGATTAAACCGGGTGCAACAGTTATTGATGTCGGTATTAACCGTGTTGACGATCCGTCTTCACCAAAAGGATATAGGTTGGTCGGTGACGTTGATTATGATAATGTAATAGATGTTGCTCGGGCAATTACCCCTGTTCCAGGTGGAGTAGGACCGATGACAATCGCTATGTTAATGAAAAATACCGTTGAAGCAGCAAAGCTCATAGAAAAAAGCTAATGCACCGCGTAGGTGACACAAGGTGTTTGCATTTCGTTGATCGTTAATCGATCATCGTTGATAGTTTTTTAGTGCACCGCGTAGGTGACACAAGGTGGCTCCTACGCGGTGAGAAGATGGGTGCTATAATTTAAGTTTATAGTATTTTGAATGTATAGTTTTTTCTTAGAGCTTATAGCTTAAAAAATAGGATTTAAAGTAATGATTATTACGAAATCAAAAAAAATTGAAGATATACTCGAGTTTGTTAAAGAAAAGACAAATATTTTTATTGTTGGTTGCGGGAGCTGTGCGGCTGCCTGTAAAACCGGCGGTGAAGATGAAGTCATTGCAATGAAAAGTGAGCTTGAGTCACGCGGGAAAAAAGTGCTTGGATGGATCGTTCCAGATGAAACTTGCCATATACCGCTTACCAAAAAGCTCATTATGGAAAATAAGGATGCATTTAACCAAAGTGAAGCAATTATTGTCATGGCGTGCGGAGCCGGTGTGCAGACCGTATCAGTAATAAAAGATGATAAGGAAATATATCCCGCGCTCGATACATTGTTTTTGGGAAACACCAAACGTATAGGTGACTTTAGTGAACATTGTTCATTGTGCGGTGAATGTGTTCTTGGCGATACTGCGGCAATTTGTCCGGTAACACGATGTCCAAAAGGTCTGTTGCATGGACCATGCGGAGGGATGGATGAAGGAAAATGCGAGTTTGATCGGGAAAAAGATTGTGCGTGGGTGCAAATATATGACCGGTTAAAAGCGCTTGGACAGCTTGATAAATTAAAGAAAATAAAACCGGCAAAAGATTATTCCAAACACAACAAGCCCGGTGATTTGAATATTGGAAGTAAAGCGAGAAAAAAGATTTCTTAGCGCATAGCGTATGGCGTATAGCGGTTAGATTTTGATATATTTCTTAACTATACGCTAAACGCTATGCGCTATACGCTAACAAAGTAACCAGGAATTATGAGCGGATAATATGTCTTTACTAAAAGAAAAACTGAAAAATAACGAGTTTGTCATCACGGCAGAATTGTGTCCTCCTAAAGGTGCTGATATTGGACCTTTTAGGGAAAAGGCACGCTATTTGAAGGGTAAAGTTGATGCGGTAAATGTAACTGATAATCAACGGGCGATAATGCGCTTAGGCGCGCTTCCCGCAGCAATATTCCTCAAGAACGAAGGTGTTGAACCTGTCTATCAGGTAATTTGCCGGGACAAAAACAGGATTGCCATCCAAAGTGACCTTTTAGGTGCTTCAGCATTTGGGATTGATAATGTCCTTGCTCTTACCGGGGATATGATCACCAGCGGTGATCATCAAAGCGCAAAACCCGTATTTGATATTGAATCAGTTGAGTTAATTAAAATGATCACGTCGCTGAATCAGGGAAGAGACTATAATGGTACAGAACTGAAGGGTGCAACAAACTTTTTTATCGGGACAAGCGTTAATCCCGGATCAAGTCCCATTGAGCCGGTGCTATTTAAGTTTGAGCAAAAAATTATTGTTGGCGCAGAGTTTTTTCAAACACAAGCGATATTTGAGAACGATAAGCTGGAAAGCTTTATGGCGCACGCGCGTAATTTTGATACAAAAATAATTGCCGGTATTCTTCTTCTCAAATCTGCTCGTATGGCTCATTTTCTGAATGAAAACGTGCCCGGAGTAAAAGTTCCTGACCTGTTAATACAGGAGCTTGAAAATGCCGAGAGTCCTATTGAAAAAGGTATAGAAATCGCAGCACGCCAACTGAACGAATTTAGAAAGGTCACTGACGGTGTGCATATCATGTGTATTGGCAGTGAAGAAAAAACCGTAGATATTATTGAAAAAGCAAAGACGTTACACGCCGAATAGCGAATAGCGGGTAGCGTTTAGCGTATAGTTAAGAACAACCAAATCTAAAATTCTAATAATACTGTAGCGCAAGGCTTTAGCCTTGCTTTAACACAGGGCTAAAGCCCTGCACTACAACTACACGCTAAACGCTATCCGCTATCCGCTAAAAAACTTCATTCCACACTTCCGGTGTTTCCATACATAAGGTTATTTTTACCTGTGGCGCATATTGCCTGATTCTTGCAATAATACTTTTATAGATAGCAATTCTCATCGATTTAAGATATCTCCATTTACCGTCAATGCAGGGAACACACTCATTAATAGTGATATCACTTTTGGGAAACCTTTTCCTGATGATCTTTTCGAGTGCTGGCGTGAATCGAAATATGCCAAGAACGACTGATTCGATTCTATCATGATTGAGTGACTCCATGAGCTGTTTTATCATGTATGCGTAGTCTTCTTCCCCATTTTGATAGGCAATAATCGGGTCTAATCGCAAACCGATCTGATACCCTTTCTTTTGACATTCTCGTGCTGCAGAAATGCGTGAAGTGAGTGATGCGGTACGTTTTTCATATTGATCAATTATTGCTTGAGGGGTAAATGTCCACGAGAGAATTATATTCTTAATGGGAACGATTTTTAAAAGTAGTGCTGTATGGGTACATTTTGTCCGTAGTTCAAGTGTTCCGTTCGGATATCGTGAAAAGAGCTTAATGAGCTTTTGATTAAAATCTGTAACAGGGTCAAATGCCATACTGTCAGCAAGTTCACCTGTGTAGAAAAACGGTCTTTTTTCACTTTTTAAGACAGTTTCAACGTCCCGCAATATTTTGTTATGGTTTATGAAAAGAACGGGATAGGCATTATCGCTGTAACATTGCAAAAAACAGTACTGGCAATCATAGAAACAATTCTGTGCGTAGACTATATAATATTCTTTCCGTTGTGTGAGCCCATCTAATCTTCGGAACTCTTTAACTGAGTCGCCTCTGAATTGTGCCAGTACAAGGCATTTTTTTTCATTGTCGATTGAATCCTGTACAGGAAGGTTTTTGTACGAGGTAATCTGGATGATACGGTTTTTCGGCACGGTTGCTGCGATCCGTTGAACGTTTTTATTCTTTAATATATTCTTTTCAATAAAAAGTTTGTTAAATGCAGGCATATGTACCTTTTTATCTCGGTTGTTGTTAAAACAACAAAGCAGCGCAGGCTTTTAAATGGTAGCTGCTACCATTTAAAAGCCTGCGCTAAACGCTAAACGCTAAACGCTAAACGCTAAACGCTATTTCGCTATTTCCTGTAACAGTTTTTTGAGTGTGTTACTTTGGCTGTTTAGTTTTTGCAGTATGTCTGTTATATCTTTTTCTGATCTTATTTTATATTCTAATTTCAATGTGTTTCCTTCAAAGTAGCGGGGAAACGACAAGGTTGCGGAAGGGGGTAAATGAAGCGATTGTATTAATGTGTTACATGTCTTTTCTTTACCTGTTAAATGTGGATAACGAAGTATGCGAAGTGTATCAATAAGTTCCTGTGCTTTTTTGCGTCCCGTTAGCTTATTGTTTTTTAATGTATCTGCGATACATTTTGTTTTAGTTATTGATTGAAACGAGTCTTTGGTTAGCATGATTTTTAGATCAGTAAGATGTTGGATTAATTCTTTTGTCTCGTTCTGATTTGGTATCCCAAGTGTTTTTATAAGTGATGAAAAAAAGATCCTGTCATTGTGTCGAAGAGCGGCAATCATATATCCCTGATGAGCGGTCATTACACCTTGAGCAATGAGCAGAGCTAAATCATTCTCGAGTATTTGAAGACTGATATAGTCCGAAATAACCTTTTCAGAAGCTGGTATTGAAAGAAGGCGGCTCGTAGCATCTTTTTCGTAGTTGCACAGTGACTGTAACTTAATAATTGCCCGGGACAACTCTATGGGATTTAATACACGTGAAGAAACATTGTCTGTTATGCTTACAATCAGTGCTTTATCATCGCCCAGTTCATTGTGCGTATAGACAAAAGCTGAAACGGTCTTTTTTTTAAGTGATTTTAAGGCTTTTATGCGCCTCATCCCGCAGATTATTTTGTATGTGCCGTTTTGTGCCTGAATAAGGCGAGGAGGGTTTAAGATTCCTGCGTCTTTTATTGATTCTAAAACGGTCTCTATTGTATCCGGGAAGGTTATGATGTAATCATCAAAATCTTTTCCTTCAAGCAGAATATTTTTTATGGGCACTTCAACAAGTTTCATATAGGTTTCTTTCTTTTATAATTCGCACTAATGAATGTGCTGCGCTTTCCCACGAGAGATGTTTTACTGATTCATAGCCATTATATGCTTTTATATTGGCATTGTCTCTTTTTTCGTATACTGATCGCATTAGTTGTTTTAAGTGATCTTTATCAGGATAGGCGATCATGCTTTCAGTGTCACTCGTATCGTATTGTGCTGAGCCTGCGTTTTTTAAAGTGTAATCGATCAAAAATGAATTATCCTTCGTGCAAAAATAGGTATGCCCGCCCCACGCAGTTGTTATAACAGGTTTTCTCATTGCCATAGCTTCAAGGATCGCAATGCCGAACCCTTCTGAGAGGCTTGGTTGAAGATAACAGTCGCATCCCGCGTAATATGACGGCATGAGAGCCGGGTCTTCTTCTTTATTGATATAAATGATTTCAGGTATATTCGCATGATGCGAATGATATGACTTAACGATATCTTCAATATTAATTTCCCAATATTTTTTATTTTTAAACGGTTGATAAGGAGATTTTATTATTAAGGAAACAGCATCGTTAGATGTAAATGTTTCAGTATACGCGTCTAATAAGACATCAATGCCTTTTCTTAAATGCGGCATAGCAAGTATAAGGAAAATAAATTTTTTTTCAGTATTAAAACTAATGGGTGTTACGGAATCATGAAAAAGCATTTTGTTGTATCCGTAGGGAATAATTTCGATTTTATCCTGAGGGATACCATTTGAGACCATAATATCATAGCAGAATGTGCTCGGTGCGATCAAAAGGTCAAGGTAACGGTTTATATTCGTTACCCATAGAGGTGGAAGTTTGGTTGTTTCGTATACAAGAAAACCTATTTTTGCCCTTCCTGTTAAACGCGGATAGTTTAAGGGGTATTCAAAGGTTAGCTCAATATCAATATTACGGTTTCTATCCATGAGGGTGTAAAGATGAGAGTCGATTTTTAATGCGCTATTGTATAAAGGTCCGCGGCAATTTGTAACAGATACATTGCATCCTATTGCGTCTAGTGCCAGAACCATTTCTCGTCCGACATGTGCCCAGCTCATTGTTGATTTAATAAGCCCAAAATAATTGATGTGTATATCTGCGTTTGATGTCTGTTTAAGTGTGTTATTTTTGTGAGTCATTGTAGTCTATAGGTATATGATTGTTTTGCAATCCCTTAGTAAACGGTAATGATTGCAGGGTAGGGTAGGGCGCAACCTGTTTATTTTTTTGTGCGTGCGCGGTTTTAGGTAACAATAAGCTCATATGTATAGGAAAAACAGTTTTAATGCGTTTTTCGCCAATGGTATATATGCCTGCGGAAAATTCCCAGTTCTCTTTTCCCTTATACGTTTTTATGAGAATAAAGTTTCTCCCGTCCTTTAACTGCATGCGAAGGGGATACATAGTTCTCTTTGTCTGAAGCACTTTGAAGTTATCAAATATTTTCTGATTGTTTACAAAAAGTATGAATCGTGACTGGGTAGTTACTTTGAGAAGTGCTATGCGATTCCCTTTTGAGGACACTAACGTGCATGCGTACGCAAACAAGTGCTTGCTGGTACTCTTAGTTTTTAATTCTACCATATTATTTTTTTCTTTTGCGTAGGTGGGTTTCCACGGATAGAGGGTGTTATCCAGCATAATTGGTTTTTTTATGCTGAAAAACGTGGGATTTAAAAGTGTTTCATGCTTAACGCCCTGAGCAAGGGTGAAAGGGCCTGCAAGAGCCCATTCTTTAATGTATGGTACAGTCTTATTAAGTGATTTTATCTTTTCTTTGAGCATATGTTTGATATACGGATTATCTTTTACATAATAATACCGGTGCATATAAAAATGTTTTAATTCGAGATCATGGATATAGGTTAAATTGGTATACAGTGTTTTTGCCTGAGCTGATAACTGTAAAAACCAGTTTCTTGTAGAGGTAACGGTCATGCTTTTTTGTAGAGGATATTTCTGTGAGTTATATTCATAAAATTGCAGTAGGTACGTTTTATTGAGAAGATCGAGTGCGGTAGGGCACAAGATTGATCGCGGAAAATACTTTATGAATTGTTCGAGTTTTTTGCAGGTGAGAGCGAGGTTCGCGTTTATGAGGGTTTCAAGTGCTATCTTAAACTGCGAGAAGCTGACTGATTGACTTGTATTAACTTTAAACCGTATTTTACATAACGGGTCGCCGATATATATGAGTCGCCAGGGTTTCGCGAAATTCTTCATTAGATACTCTTTACGTTGAAATGCTTTTCCGAGCGGGTAATTCTTTTTTATGGCTGAAGCGATATGTATCGATTTTTGAAATGCGGCATTCATGGGTTCGTTTATTGAACCAAGATATATATACGCGCCGTTTGCGAGCCATCGTCCGGCGATTGTTTGCGGGTCATAAAAATTTGCCGCTGAATAACTGTGGGAAAAATAAACAATAACAGGAACTGAGTCAGGGATATCATCTACGGTTCCAGCCCAACTTTTTGAACTTCCGGACGATTGCACAAAAATGAAATTAAAGAAATTTCCAAATTTCATGATCGAACGCCATGCATCTATCCTTCCTGTGGTTCCTTCATAGAGAATGGAAGGTATATGCTGGAGAAAAAACCAATATGCGCACCCCATACGATAGTTCCATTTTTCCGGCCATGTATCGAAAAAGAACGCGCTGCTTGTTGGTAAAAAAACTGATGCATTTGCCTGGTACAGCGCCATCCCGAGGTTATTGTCAACAAGCCGGCCGACATAACTGTAACAATCTGTTGATTGCGGCTCGATCCTGTTTATAGCATCGTCGAGCGAATTGCCTCCTTGATAGCTGAATGGAAATTGAAGGGCGAGGGTAATATAGTCTATCCCTGTTCCGAGACCTTTATAGGGGTATCCCCACGCCGCAATTTTCTTTATTATGGTGAGACGGATCGTTTCCTTAGCTTTATTATTAAGATATTTCTTATCTTCTTTTTGTGTTAATAATTTTTCTATATTGATATCGAGGAATTCCAGGCACTGTTTATGGTATGCGGCAAGTAAGAGCCCTCCTGCACATTCTCTGTCTTCAATGTCCGTAAACACGATACCTTGTGGTTGTACACGCATTTTTCTCAGCCGCTTTTTGATGTCCTTAGGTGTTATTTTCTTTTTTATATCAAAAAGAGTTTCCGGGCCCCATGACGCATACAGTGCCTTTAGTACGGTTTCTTCGGTGAGATCTACATAGTGCGCGGCAGGAGCTTTAATAACGGCATAATCAGGGTATGCACGGAGAAATTTTTCTGTATATCGATTTACCCCGATAAAGATCGGAAAACGTGTGTGTCTATCCCATGTTGAAAGCGTATATAAAAATGTTTCAATGTCAGGAACAATATATACTGATTTATCTTGCGTTTGAGATGCTAAAGAAGTAGATTTTAAATCGCTTATAGAAGCGAATAAAATTGAAAGAATTATAATGCTGATTAACTTTTTCATAAAAATATTTTATGTATATTGTGTTAATTATTTTTTGGATGTTGTGCTTTAGTAACTGGTTATTTAAGTTGTATAATTATAGCATCAATGGGGACTTAAGTGAGAGTTTTATTTATATATCCTATTCCTCTGGAAACGAAGAAAGTATATACGGGCTATTATCATGGAGTGGGATACCTTTCGAGTGTATTAAAAGCTCATGGTCATGAAACTTCACTTTTGATTCTTGATACAAACGACAAGAATACCGTTATAGAGCGCATGGAAACCTTTCTTCCAGATGTTGTTGCGCTATCCACTTTTTCTAACCAGATGAAGCTCGTAAAATATGTTACGTGTACTATTAGATCTATTTCATCTGTTCCCATTATAGCCGGAGGGATACACGCAACGCTTGTTCCGGAGGAAGTGCTGGCAGTGGAAGGAATAACGGGTGTCGTGCGCGGTGAAGGGGAGCACGCGCTATTGGAATATGTCAACGCGCTGCACGATAAAAAAGATGTGTATGGAATTGCGAACTTTATGTTTTTGCGTAAAGGTACAGTTGTTAAAAATGATGTCCGTGCTCTTATCGATCTTGACTCACTACCGTTTCCTGATCGTGAAATCTATGGTGACTATCAAACAATTCTTACCCGAAACAAAAACACTATTGGCGCTGAATTTATGATTGGAAGAGGATGCGCCTACGAATGCGGTTATTGTTCGAATCATAAAATAAAAGAATTGTATAGCGGCCACTCTCATGGTTCATTTATACGAAAAAGAAGTGTTGATAATGTAATTCGAGAAATGCAATGTGTTCTAGGAAGATATACTGATATATCCCTTATCGGTTTTCATGATGATATCTTTCCAATGGATTTAGATTGGTTAGAAGAATTCGCTCAAAAATATTCCAAGAAAATTTCGCTTCCGTTTTGGTGTAATGCACGGGTTGATCTTTTGAATGAAAAAAATCTGCGTATACTGAAACGTGCGGGATGTATGCGGCTTCACATGGGTGTTGAAAGCGGGAGTGAACGTATCAAAAAAGAAATATTAGGGAGAAATATCACGAATCAAAAAGTGATCGATACATTTAGATTAGTAAAGAGTATGGGGTTTAAAACTCTTGCATTTAACATGATTGGTATACCTGAAGAGTCCCAGGAGGATATAGAGCAAACGATAGCTTTAAATAAGAGCATAAAGCCTCACTGGCTCCTTGTATCACTGTTTTATCCGTTTCCTGGTACCAATCTTTACTCTAAGTGCCTTCAGAACGGCACGTTAGGTAGTAATGACGTTGAAAGTTACTATGAATGCAACTCTTCAATATCCAATAATCAGATTTCACGTGAAAAATTACTCTTTTATTATAATAATTTTGTACAATTAGTATACGAGAAATAACGCCCCCAAAAATATGCGCCCCACTTTTATAAGTAACGCAAGAAGAAGGATATGCAAACTATTTCATTGTAAAATTATACCGCAGAAAGTATAAAAAAAAACACGTAGTGTTAAAAATTTTTATCGTGTAACTATCTGTGTTTACTGAAGTTAAAAATGAGGTGAATTTTAATAAAAAAAAAGGGCTTGACGCCCAATATATAGCGTGTTAACTTATGCGAACCACAACATGGTGTGGTTTTATCCCGAAAATATCATAATCAAATTTATAAATATGGAAACTGAGTGTAATTACATGCAGATTGTGTTGAAGTAGGTTTCGTAACGAGAGAAGCGAGATGGGAGACGAGGCAAGAAAGACGAGCAAAATGCCCGCAGACGTAGTCGTTGTACTACGTTGAGGACTTTTTATGAGTCTGACGCAGCCGTAGGCCGTATATCGTTTTTTGCAGTAGAAACGTATTGCAACACAGTCTGATAAGGGAAGGGAGAGATTTATGCAGGATGTCAAGATTGCAGGGGAAACAAAGGTAGTGCCGCAAAAACCGTATGAGGCTTCTGGTTCGTGGAAAGAGCTGGTAAACGAATACACAGTTTCATATATAAAGAAAAAAGTTAAATTAGGGCCTAATGCAATAAAGGTTCTTGAAACAAGATACATAAAAAAAGATGAGCATGGAGTGCTCTTAGAGACCCCTGAAGATTTGATTAGACGTGTTGCGCACAACATTGCATCTGCGGATGCGCTGTATACCGGTGACGGAAATTTCAGTGATACAGAAGCAAAATTTTATAACCTTATGGTTAACCTTGATTTTATGCCTAATTCCCCAACACTCATGAATGCAGGAAGAAAATTACAGCAACTGTCTGCATGTTTTGTGCTCCCTATAGAAGATGATATGGAAAGTATTTTTGGAACGCTCCGCGATACGGCGCTTGTGCATAAGAGCGGTGGAGGAACAGGTTTTTCTTTTTCTCGTTTACGGCCGGAAAATGATTATGTAACTACGACCTATGGGAAATCAAGCGGTCCAATTTCGTTTATGCATGCCTATGACGCGGCAACACACGCAGTGAATCAGGGCGGGTTTCGTCGTGGCGCGAATATGGGGATCCTGCGTGTTGATCATCCTGACATTGTAAAATTTATTAATTGTAAAACAGATCAGACAAAATTGACCAATTTTAATATATCAGTTGGTGTCACGGAAGATTTTATGCTTGCGGTGTTGAATGACAGTGAGTATGACATTGTTAATCCGCGCGATAAAAAAGTTGTCGGAAAGAAAAAAGCAAAAGAAGTTTTTGATATGATAGTAAATAATTCGTGGGCGAACGGGGAGCCGGGTATTGTGTTTCTCGATCGGTTAAACAAGGATAATCCAACACCGCTTTTAGGTGAAATAGAAAGCACGAACCCATGTGGAGAGCAACCGCTTCTGCCGTATGAGGCGTGTAATCTTGGTTCTATTAACCTTGCAAACATGGTAAGTGACGGAAAAATAAATTATGACAGACTTCGTGCTACGATAAGAACAACCGTGCATTTTCTTGATAATGTCATTGATAAGAGCAAATACCCTCTGCAAAAGGTTGAGGAAATGGTTCGCGGAAACAGAAAGATCGGGTTGGGAGTAATGGGTTTTGCTGATATGCTGATACTTTTAGGAGTGCCGTATAACTCGAATGAAGCGATTACACTCGCTGAAGATGTAATGAAGTTTATTCAGTTTGAAGGGCGAAAGAAATCAGGCGAGTTAGCAGAAGAACGCGGGTTGTTTCCGAATTATAACGGAAGTATCTATGATAAACCGGACGGTGTTCCCATGAGAAACGCAACAGTGACAACTATTGCGCCTACGGGAACAATAAGCATTATATCCGGTTGTTCAAGCGGGGTTGAGCCGCTCTTTGCCGTTTCATATGTGCGCAATGTAATGGACGGGCAAGAGCTTGTTGAAACACATCCGGTGTTTGAAAGTATTGCAAAAAGAGAAGGGTTTTATTCTGAGTCGTTAATGAACAAGATCGCTCGTAAGGGAACGCTTCACGGAATAGATGAAGTGCCGGAAAAGATAAAACAGGTTTTTGCGACATCCCATGATATAAAACCTGAGTGGCACATAAAAATGCAAGCGGCATTTCAGAAGCATACTGATAATGCGGTTTCAAAAACAGTGAATTTTTCTAATAGTGCGACAAAAGAAGATGTAGCAAAGGTATACAGGTACGCGTTTGAAACAGGATGTAAGGGTGTAACGATCTATCGTGATGGAAGCAGAAGCAATCAGGTTCTTTCTACTGGGAAAACGGAATCTTCGGATAAAACACTAACTCCAAAGGCAAAGCGGTCAAAAAGACTTCGCCCAAAAGTGTTATACGGTAAAAGTATTCAGATGCAGACAGGGTGCGGACCTCTTTATATAACCATTAATGAAGATGAGCAGGGGATGTTTGAGCTTTTTAATACTATGGGTAAAGCGGGTGGTTGTGCCGCAAGTCAGTCAGAAGCTATTGGCCGTTTGGTATCTCTTGCATGGAGAAGCGGCATTCGGTCTGAGTCGATAATTAAACAGCTTATTGGTATTAGTTGTCATAAACATGTTGGTATCGGTGAAAAAAAGATACTGTCATGTTCTGATGCAATAGCTAAGGCGGTACGTTACTACTTGCAGTGTAAAGATGAGGCTAAAGCTGAAGCGCGAGAAGATGGCAGTGGCGATGATACTGAACGTAAGACAGAAACACGCGTCCTAAGCCATTTAGATGAGCGGCAGATATGTGGAGCATGTCCCGAATGTGGCGGCATGATGGAGCAAGAAGGCGGCTGTGCGGTATGTAGAGCATGCGCCTATTCTGAGTGCGGATAGTAGTGAGACTGTAATAGCCACCTGCAGAATGACAGGTGGATATTGCACAGTCGAACTATCCCCCCTGTAGTATGATTTTGGAGGATTTATCCGAGAAAATCTAGGGGGGATCAGAATGAATATAGCTATAGAGACAGCTAATAAAATGGCTGTCTCTTTTTTTTATGTATTGAAGGTCGAGAATTTGCCTTAGTCGCCCTTAGGAAACTAGTAGAGTTTCCAAGGATTTGGTCCCCGAATGTCGAACTATCCCCCCTGTAGTATGATTTTGGAGGATTTATCCGAGAAAATCTAGGGGGGATCAGGGTGAATATAGCTATAGAGACAGCCAATAAAATGGCTGTCTCTTATGTTTTTAAAGCAATACGAGTTTCTAGGGATTTGGGGCTCGAAAGTGAAACTGTTTTTGAAAATTTGAGAATGAATGTAAAAAACCCTGTAATCATAAGATTATAGGGTTTTTTAATAATTCTATTTGCGGTAACCGCTCATCTATAATTTACACACTTTGTTCCTGCCGCTTTCTTTTGCTTTATAGAGCGCAGTATCGGCTAATTTAATAAGTTCATCAGGAGATTCTTTCCCGCTTAAAGATGAAACGCCCATACTGATAGTTACTTTGTAATTATTTCCTTTATCATCAACTGCGACATGTTCTTCTATCTTTTTTCGAATACGATCGGCCAAAATAACGGCATTTTTTCTGGAAGTCTCTGTAAGCATGATAATAAACTCTTCGCCTCCGTATCGCCCGACAATATCGGTGTCTCTAACACTATTTTTCATGATATTTGCAGTTTCTCTGAGTATTAGATCGCCGATTTGATGTCCATATGTATCGTTAACATTCTTGAAATGATCGATATCGCTAAGAATAAGAGAAAGCTTTCTTTTATGTCTAACACATTTGGAATATTCATCATCATACAGTGTTCTGAAGTATCTAATGGTGTTGAGGGTGGTGAGCCCATCTGTTGTTGCTAAATTAAATAATCTCGCATTTTCTATTGCGATTGCTGCCTCTGATGAAAGCATGGTCAAAAGTTCCATATCATCCTTGTTGAACACTGTTCCATCTGTTTTGTTCAAAACTTCAACAGCCCCGATGATATTATTTTTTACACGAAGAGGTACGCAAAGAATTGATTTTGTTATAAAACCTGTTTTTTTATCTGCACTTTTAAAGAAACGTTTATCTTTTTTTACATTCTGAATGAGAAGGGATTTTCCATTTTGTGCAACTGAGCCGATTATTCCTTGTCCCATTTTAAGGCGCATTTCCTTAATTGCTTTTCCTTTTTCACCTTTTGCGACGGTGAAAATAAGTTCGTTTGTCTTTGGATCTGTTATGGCAAGTGAACTAGCTTCGGCGTTTAAGGTATTTTTTGCCACGGACATGATTGAATAGAGAAGTTTGTCTAAGTTTAGTGTTTCTCTTACTGCATGACTTATATCAAATAGAGCTCGTAGTCGTGAGAGCTGTTCTTTGTAATTGTATTGCAGTTTTATATAATAGATTTCTTTCTTGAATTTATTGATTTTTAATTCTAAAGATTTTTTATCGGATGCGGGAAAAAATCTTTTCTTGTTTGGGTTAACTATACCGATGGTTCCTATTTTTTCTTCTCTTATTAATAGAGGAACAATAATAATTGACTTCAAATTTTTATTTATATTGTTGCTGTGAATTGTTTTTATGGAAGATAGTGACTTTGTTGAAATATCTTTTAGGCTTGTTAAGAGGCTTTTAGGTGGTTCGATTCCCCGTGTGATTATTTTCGTTATTTTTTTAGATTTTCCCATTGGGAAGGAAATGAAAGATATTTCAGCATCAAATTTTTTCAGGAAGTAGTCTATAATAGTGTGAAGATAAGCTTCGTAATCTAGTGAAAACTCCATAAAACTTTCAACGTCACGGAAGAATGCTACAGATTCTTCCGGTTTGATTTTATCTGATGCTTTTCTTTTTGAATGTACCATAATATAGTATCTCCATGTTCTATGCCTTATATAATATGCGATTAGCAGAAAAAGTCAAAACAAAATGTTCTCTGGGTTTATTGAACAAATATACTTGGTTTTCGAACTTTTTTAACAGTATATTTTTATATAAAAAAAACAAAAAAACATTTGACATATTTTTAATATATCGCTAATATTACCCTCAAGTTTAAACAACAAAGAATTATAGTAGTAGTATTCACTCACAACTTATGGAGGTGAGAAAGTGAAAAAACGTGTAGTTGTATTTGGAGCAATATTGTTAGCGTTGTTATTTGTATCAGAGTCGATGGCTGGTATTTTAGGCGATCAAATCAAATATGGAAAATTAGGACACGGTATAAAAATTGGTGATGGAAGAACAGTTGTTCATCCGACTTTTGATTCCCGGGCAACATATGACACCAATATTTTTATGGATCCTACGAATACAAAAAGCGACTTCTACTTTGACTTCGTTCCGGGGATTGAAGTAAAGGTTCCTTTTTCAAAGCATCTTTTTACGGGAAAATACAGTGTTGATTTTTCCCAATATCTTAAGTACAACACTCAAAACTCTCAAGATCAGCTTGCATCGACGGGTTTGATATTTGATTTTGATAAAGTGTACGTAAAACAGAATAACAGATTCATTGATACAGCATCACGGTCTGGAACTGAATTTACGTCAAAGGTGCAAAGAAGAAACTATACAGCCGATATTTTAGCTGGCGCTAACTTTAATCTTCTTACCTTTGAAGGCGCTTATTCATACTTCCTCGAAAAATATGTAGAACAAGCATATGAAAATTTAAATAGACATGATCAAATTTTCACCGGTAGCGCATTTTACAGAATATTTCCTAAGACAGAGTTGATAGCAGAAAGTGACGTTGGCATAGTGCGATACGATACCGAGGGAGGTAATTTCAGAGATAATAATTATTACCGGGTACGCGGTGGTGTGCGCGGTAAAATCACAAACAAGCTAACAGGTATTGCAAAAGTAGGTTGGATATTAAAGGATTATCGACAATCCGATCAAACGGACTTTAATTCGGCTACAACGTTTTTGTCATTTATTCACGATTTTACTGATTCTACAAAGTTTGCGGTTATGTATGAAAGAGCACCTCGCGAAGCAACATTCGGTGATAATAACTGGTATTTATCAAATAGAGTAACATTCCAGGTTGATCAAAAGATTATGAATAAGCTCGATGCTTTTTTCAAATTTGCTTATGATAGAGTAACCTATCCTGAAGAAACAACGATTGGTTTAAAGACAGAGAAGAGAAAAGATAATCTTTGGACTTTTAATACGGGGCTCAATTATACGATTCAGGAATGGATTACGGCAGGTATCGAATATGAGTATGCTACAAAGTCGTCAGACTTCGAAATTTTTGGGTATGACAGACACCTTGTAATAAGTAAGCTGAATCTGAAATTCTAAAGCAGTTGAGGAAATAAGTTGATTTAAAGATATTAAAAGCGCGAATACTGTGAGGAAGGTTAAATACCTTAAGTATTCGCGCTTTTTTTTAAAGTTTGAGGGTTTTTACAATGAAAAAATATGCTATTAAATGTATCTCATGTTTGCTTGTTGGTGTTTTTTTAGTTGCGCATAGCGGTATTTCTTTTGCAAAAGCACCAGTAGAGCTCCCAAAATCGAGCAAAAATAAAACTGATTATCAGTTAGGGCCTGATGATGTTCTCATTATCAATGTATATGGTGAAGCGGACTTAAATACAGGTAAAGAAGGTATGAGAGTGCGTGTGTCTGCAAGCGGGTCTATTACGTATCCCTTTGTTGGTAAATTATACGTGAAAGATATGACCGTTTCAGAAGTAGAAGATAAGATTGCTGAAATATTAAGTGACGGATATATAGTTGATCCTAAGGTAACAATATTTTGTGAGCAGAATGCGAAAGTGTATGTGTTTGGGCAGGTAAATAGTCCCGGCGCATATCCACTTATTACCGGCATGACTCTTCTTTCTGGTATTGCCATGGCTGGAGGTTTTACAAAAATTGCTGTACAAAGCAAGATAAAGCTTGTCCGTCATCATGGTCACGAAAAGAAGATGTACGAGGTCAGGGTAAAGGACATTCTTAAAGGTGATTTGACTAAAGATATAGAACTAGAGAGAAATGATACTATTATTGTAATGGAAAGTTTCTTTTAATATTAATAATGAGTAACATTTATGCAGGTGGTGTGATGGAATCAGCAAATCAAATGGTAACGAATAAAAATGAACGTTCAATACGAGACTATTTTAAAATAGTATTGAAAAGAAAATGGCTCGTGATATGTATATTTCTTGTGGTTGTTATATCCGTTACGATTTATACGCTTAATCAGGAGAATATATATCGGTCGGTAAATACATTAATGATCGATAAGGAAGCGCCAACAATAGTGCAGTTTCAGGGAAAAGAAGTGGTTTCTCTCGGTGATGAAACAGGCGGGTATCGGGACTATTATCAGACGCAATATAAGATTATTAAGAGTTTGAATATTCTTCAGAAGGTATATAAGGAGTTGCGGTTAAAGAACGATACGTATTACAATAATAATAATACTTCTAAGTATCCATTCCAATCTTTTGTGAATTCTATCAAGGTTATTCCCGTTCTTAATACAAGGCTTATTAGAGTTGCTGTGGATCACAATAATCCTATCAAAGCAGCGCTTGTCGCTAACAAGGTTGCTGAAGTATATCGGGAAGAAAATCTGGCTAGAAAATTGAGAGCTACTAAAGAAGCGGTAACCTTTCTTGATAGTGAAGTAGTTGATTTTAAAAAGAAAGTGACCGGTGCAGAGAATAAATTGCAAAGATATAAGGAAAGTCATTCATTAACCGAACTTCCAACAGAAGGATACCTTGCTCAAATAAGAGCAATGGAGATTGAAGAAAATGACCTAAAAACGAAGCTTGCGGAACTAAAAAAACGATACAAAGAAAAACATCCGACGGTTGTTGAAGCAAAGACACGTTTAGATTCTATACAAAAAAGAATTAAAGAAGAGACGGACGAAACATTAAAACTGCATAAAACATTGATTGATTATAATGTTTTGTCGAGGGAAACAGAGTCAAATCAGCAGTTATTGAATAATCTTATCCAACGGTCTAAAGAAACAAATTTATCTCAATCAATAAAAACGAATAATATTGAAGTCATAGAATATGCATACCCATCAATAAAGCCAATAAAACCGCGGGTGAGACTTAATATTGCTCTCGCTATGGTAATAGGGTTGATTGGTGGCGTGGGAATGGCATTTCTATTAGATGCGCTGGATAATACGCTAAAATCTCCGGAAGATATTGAGCAACACCTTCAGTTGCCCTTTCTTGGTTTTATTCCGTCAGTGCAAAGGAAAGACGCAAAAAAGGTCGCGGATATTGATACTATTGCTCATGTAGCGCCAAAATCAACGGTCTCGGAAGCGTATAGAGCGGTGAGAACGGCTATTATGTTTTCAACGCCTGGTGAGCCGGCAAAAGTTCTTACGGTAACGAGCTCAAATCCTCGTGAAGGAAAGACAACGTCAGCTATAAATATTGCTATTGCTATGGCAAATGCAGGGGATAAAGTCCTCATAATTGATGCTGATATGAGAAAACCACGTATTCATAAGACATTTAGTGTTGATAACACCACCGGGTTAAGTAATCTCATAGTGGGTAATACAGATATTGAAAATGTTATTCATAAAACTGAAGTGCCAAATTTATCAGTGATAAGCTCAGGGCCTATTCCGCCAAATCCGTCGGAACTATTGCATCCAAAAAACATGGTTGAGATCCTCAATACATTAAAGGATAACTATGACAGAATAGTCTTTGATTCACCGCCAATCTCTGCAGTAACTGATTCTGTAATCTTGGGGGCACTCTCTGATGGTGTTATAATGGTTATACATTGCGGGAAAACTCCTCGAGAAGCATGTTTATTTGCAAAGCAGAAGATTACTGATGCACGGGGAAGGATACTAGGGGTTATTCTAAATAATGTAGCTCTCCATAAGGACGCCTATTATTATTACTATTATTATAGATATAATTATTCTTATTATGGCCATGATGGAAAAACAAAAAAACGTGTAAGTTCCAACACTCAAAATAACAAGGTTGCGGCTAAAGAAAAAGAAGAAATTCCGGTTTAAGCCGCATTATTGTTCTTAATACATTATTATTACTATGATAGATCTACATTCCCATATTCTTCCAGGCATTGATGACGGTGCAAAAACTATTGAAGAATCCCTGGAAATGGGGCGTATTGCATATCGTGATGGAATAAGGTCTATTGTTGCCACCCCGCACACATTAAACGGCGTATATGATAATTCGAGAGAAAACATCATAGAGGCCGTACACGTAATGCAAGGTCATTTTAAAGATGCCGGGATCGACATTACTCTTTATCCCGGTGCAGAGGTACAATTAGACGATCAGATTGCACACCATATAGAGTCAGGATATTTGCTAACATTGAATGATATGGGGAAGTATATTTTTATAGAATTACCCGTACATGTAATTCCTCAGCATTTAGATAGTCTTTTTTTTGATCTAAAAATGAAAGGCATTACTCCGATTATTACACATCCCGAACGTAATATGTTTATCGAGAAAGATGTTAATATTCTTTTTGAATTTGTTGAAAAAGGGGTGTTATCTCAGATAACGGCATCAAGTTTAACAGGTGAGTTTGGTTCAGGCGTAAAGGCATGCGCTAAGAAACTCTTAAAATGTAAGCTGGTCCACATTATAGCTACTGATTCACACGCGACTACTCACCGGGTGCCAATATTGAGTGAAGGGGTGAAGGTTGCATCACAAATTGTTGGTAAAGAAGATGCCCAGTCTATGGTGATAGATGTTCCTCAAAAGGTCATTAATGGTGACGTGTTTTACGCGGAAGATCCGCAAAAACAACGATCATTTTTTTCATTCTTTAACAAGTAAACGGTACTCCATAATTCCTAAAACATAAAAAAGAATCTATGAGAAGAGAAAAATTCCTATCAGTCCTAGACGGTATACCTGAAATTATTCTTATAGTAGTCCTTATATATATATTACTTCCCTTTAGCAATACTCTCTCATATTTTTATGGTGTTCTGAGCTGTGCCGTTATTTTTCTTGTAATACACTGGTATCTGCAGAATGTGGCGCATAAATCAATATATTATGTTAAAACAAAGATGTTTCTTCTCTTTGTTTTTATTATTGGCCTTGCTTTGATTTATGTCATACCGTTACCGGCTGCTATAGTGAAAGTCTTTTCTCCTGAAACGTATTCACTGTATGATAGTATTAGCAGGGTTAAATGGTCAGGCTCTATCCCGATATCAATAAACCCGCATCATGCAACAATAAATCTATATTCTTTAGTTTTATATGGATGTTTCTTTTTTCTTTTTGTGTTTTGCATAAAAAATACGGACTACATAAAGAAGATGTTGTTTCTCGTACTGTTTTTTTGTGCTTTATACTCGCTTCTATGGATAATAAAATTGGTTTATATTGATTTTTCGCAGATGATTGCGCGTACAATAGATTTTGATAACAAGGGTGAAGGAATCCTCCTGAACAAAAATATGTTCTCTTGGTTTTTACTGCTTTCATACTTTCTCGCCTGCGGTTTTATGGCAGGAGATATTGACGGCAATAAAAAACAGTATGTCATAACATGTTTTGTGATAATGACGCTATGTATTGTCGCGATATCAAGTGGTATTGTCTTTAAGAGTTTTTTTATCGGGATTTGTTTTTTCTCCATTTTGTCTTTGCTTGTATCAAAGATGAAAAAAACTGTTAAATGGGTTCTTGGTACTGCACTAATAGTTATTATGTACTATATATTAAAAAATATTGAAGGAATATGGAGTGTCTTGCCACATTTTTTTCAAAATCATGATATTTCCCCACAAAAGAGTAATTTGAGCACGTTGTATGCTAGCTATGGAGTAGGCGGCGTAGGGCTATATGCATGCATAATAGGGGTATATTATTATCGCTTAATTAAAATGATATTAAAGAGAAATGACATAACCGTTAAGATGCTTGCAATAGGCGGATTGTCAGGGATAGTGGCATTACTCTACGGGGCATTATTTTGCGTTCCGTTCCAAAGTGCAACAATAGTGTTTATGTGTGTTTTTGTTATGGCGAGCATCTATGTGTTGCTGAGAATAAGAATGAATGAATCAAGTAAAACTGGTGAAGAAGTATTTACGGATTACACGATTAAAAAGTTACATAAATGGCAATCGTATATAGCGGTGAGTCTTGGTGTTCTGCTGACAGTTCTTATATGCACAAAAGTAATTAAGCTTACTATTGCGCAGCATTATTTCAGTAAGATAATGAATCGAACCGAACAAGTCAAAATAATTAAAAAGGGTAATGATCGTACGATGATTAGCAAGCTCTCTCCGTCATGCTTAGAAAAAGATCTGCAGTATGCTGAAAAAGCCATTGATTATGATCAAAAGAATCCATTGTATCATTATACACTGGGGCGTCTCTACGATCTTTCAGCTGATATAAGCACTACTCCTTCTCAGCAGATGATAAAAAATGCATTGGAAGAGTATGAAAAAGCGGTGATATTGTCTCCGGGAAATACGTTATTTAGAAATGCGGTAACGATTGCTTCTAAGGGGATATTTTTGGATAATAAAAATACGACAGGAAGAGAACGAGAAAATGTCTCTAGTAAGGTATCGCTTATTGATAAAAAAACCGATAACACTGATTCAGCTAGATACATACATGAAATAATTCTTGGGGCGCTGAAGTATACTGATGATTATAATGAGTTAAAGGTGCTTGTGAAAAATGAAGAGGAGGGCGTATACCACCTGACAATTATCCTTTTTGATAATATGAAATTTGAAAAAAATAAAAATGCATTTATGCAAGATATGAAATTGGCATCGAAAGAGGAAAGGTATCAATATGTTCATGCGCTTTCAGATATTTTAGTGCAAAAAGGTGCATTTGCTGATGCGGTAAATTTGATGGAAGAATATGCAGAAAATAACCCGCATAATATTGAAGCGGTGTCTTGGATCGTTGAAACGGTGCCTAATTATCCGCGAAATTATAATTTTGAATATGTAAAAAATGTTTTTAAACGTGCGCACAATGCAAATCCTGAAAACATATATGTATTACATAAATATGTGCATTATTTATATATAAAGAGAGAATATGCGAGCGTAATAAAAGTGTTATCTGATATTGCAAAAAAACGAGATTTACATAATAATGAGCTGTATGAAATAGGGAAGTCATATGAACAGTTAGGTGACAAAAAAGAAGCAATTACGTTCTATGAGTTGATATTAAAAAGTGATCCTGGAAATTATGAAGTAAAGGAAAGAGTCCGGAAACTGTCAGGGAGCCAGAAGTAATAATATGTCCAGAGATACTGTTATTTCACTCATTTCAGCAATTATTGATAGCGTGATAGCCTTTTTGATACTTTTTGCGCCATTTGCTTTTGGTTCTGTTGAGCCGTGGGCATACAGAATTATAGAAGTAAGCGCAGTAATACTCTTTGTGCTTTGGATAGTGAAAATATGTGTTGGAGGAAAAGAATTCTTTAGGGTACGGTTTCCGCTTATCAGTATCCCTGTGATACTCTTGATCGGATTTACTGTTTTTCAACTTTTTCCGCTTCAAAAAACAACAGTAAAAAAATTGTCTCCAAAAACATATGAATTGTATGCGACAAATATTCCGCGATACGAACCTGCCTATTACCTGAAAAATCTTGATAAGAAAGATTATAGATTTAGATTCCTGCAAAAAAAACCGTATAACACATTTCTTTATGAAGCTGTCGGCAATGATGAAAGGCCGCTGTCCGTATATACGCCTAGTACGAAAAAATATCTATGGAAAATAATCAGCTTGTTTCTCATATTCTTTGTTGCGGTAAACAACATTACGACGAAGGAACAGGTAAGAAGGATACTCGTTGTGATCATTACTGCCGGATTTATATTGGCACTCGTGGGAATACTCCAGAAACTTACTTTTAACGGCAAATTACTCTGGTTTCGCATACCTCGCTATGGAGGAGATCCCTTTGGCCCGTATGTGAATAAAAATAATTTTGCTAATTATATAGTGATGATTATCCCCGTTGCAATTGGGTACATACTCACACAAATAATATACCGGTTTAGAAGAGTGCAGGGCGATACATTATTTTTACGTATGAAAAATATTGTTGTGAGCGATTTCCTTTATAGGATCCTGTTAATGATTTTTGTTGTTTCTGTAATGATAACCGCACTTATCATGAGTAAATCATTGCTAGGAGTCATAAGCGGGTTATATGGATTACTGTTTTTTATGGCATATATATTTATCAAGAATAAAAAGGTGCTATTGTCGTTAATTATTGGATTAGTCTTGTTTGTTCCTATGCTTTTTATAGCTTCTGGTGGGGAAGTATCTGTAAGCCAAATGTATAAAAAATATTCAGGCCCATCAATTTCGGAACAAATACGTGTGCAATATTATGTTGATGGGTATGAGATGATAAAAGACTATCCATACACAGGTACGGGACTGGGTACATTCTCTATGGTATTTCCTCAGTATAAAAGTGTCAACCTAGGGGTACGTACGCGCTTTCTGCATAATGACTTTATGCAATTATGCATTGAAGTTGGTGTAGTGTGCGGAGCGATTGTTATTTTGTCGGTTTTGTTTTTTCTTGTTTACACAGTCTTGCGGTTGGTGTTTTTAAAAAAGAAGCGGTCTTTTTATTATAGTATGTTTGGTGTAGCAGTAGGCATGTTCTGTATGTTAATACATGCTCTTGGGGGATTTCACTTCCATATACCTGCAAATGCACTTTTATTTACCGTGCTAGGGGCGCTTTTATGGAGTATGGGAGATATTGAAAAAAATGAAAGTGGAAAATCCAGAAAATATAAAAGAATTCAAAAAAAGAACATGTAGCGGTGTTGAATGATCCAATATCTCCATATTAAAAATATTGCACTGGTTGATGAAGTGGAAATTGAATTTTTCCGCGGTTTAAATTGCATTACCGGTGAGACCGGTGCCGGAAAATCCGTCATTGTTGGTTCGCTTAATTTTATATTGGGGGAACGCTCTGATGTATCTCAGATACGTTCCGGTCATGATAAGGCCCTCATAGAAGCAATTTTTGATATATCTTTAAATGCCCCCCTCAAGAAGTATTTAAACGAGATAGGGGTAACCTTCGAAGAAAAAGAGTTTCTTATAAAACGAGAGTTAGCTCGAGAAGGAAAAGGAAGATGCTTTGTCTGCGGATCAATTGTCACGCAAGGCATGCTAAAGACTATAGGTGATCTTCTCGTTGACATGCATGGACAGCATGATCATCAATCACTCTTAAATTCTGCTTGTCATACGACTATTGTCGATAGTTTTGGTAGATTAGAAGAGCATTGTTCGAAGGTGTCAAAAGCATACAGACAGTACAAAGAAACGATTGATACAAGGGATGGTTTTAGATCTTCTGTAGAAGAGAGAAATCGTGATTATGAGTATCTCGTGTTTCAGATAAATGAAATTGCTGCGGCACAGGTTGAAGTAGGAGAAGATGAAGCCCTCTTAAAAGAACACGAACTTTTAAATAATGCTGTGCATATTAAGGGGCTCACTGAAAGTATGTATGGAGAACTGTATGAGGCAGATGAATCAGTGGTAGGAAAAATAAATGCATTTGAGAAAAGTCTATCTGAGCTTGCGAAATATGACGAACAGTTTTTGGGATATCAAAATAATTTAAGCGAAATATCATGCGTATTAAGAGACCTCGCTGAAACGCTTACGCAATTCAATACTACCATTGATGTGAGTGGAGATCGTTTAAGTGAGGTTGAAGAGAGGTTGTCTCTGGTTGAACGGCTCAAAAAGAAATATGGTATGAGCGTTGATGAACTCATTAATTTCAAAGAAGAGTTAGATCAGAAGATTCGTTGTGTAGAGAATTATGATGAGGAACTCGACCGTCTAGAAAAGGATGTTAAAGAGCGTGCAAGTGAATTGCACAAGCTCTGTGGGCAACTATCAAAGAAAAGAAAACAATCTGCATCAAAACTGTCCCTGCTTGTTGAAAAAGAACTTTCACAATTAGGTATTGTAAATGCGCAATTTGAAGTGAGATCTATCGCGATAGAATGTGGCGTCACCGGCGCTGAAAAATTAGAGTTTTTTATAAGTGCAAATAAGGGAGAAAAGTGTAAGCCGCTTAAGAGTGTTGCCTCTGGAGGCGAAATATCGAGAATTATGCTTGCCATTAAGAAAGCTATTGCGGAAGTTGATTCCATACAGGTTATGGTATTTGATGAAATAGACGTTAATGTCGGCGGTCAGCTAGCGAGTAGAGTGGGAGACCGAATGAAAGAGATTTCAAAAGAAAAACAGGTGTTGTGTATAACGCACTTGCCGCAAATTGCGCGCCATGCCCAGAATCATCTCTGTGTAGAAAAAAAGGTAATTAATGGTAAGACGCATACCTTTGTGAAGACATTATCTCCTGAGGAAAGAATGGGTGAAATTACCCGTATGCTTGGAAGCACTGATGCTGCTTCTGCCGCATCAGAATACGCGAAGGTATTGTTAACAAAGAAGTAAATACGCAAGGCAATATATTATGATGGATAGCATAACGTCTTTTTTTGCTAAAGAAGGTGTGATTATTGTAGCATTTCTTGAAATATTGCTACTCAGGTTGGGGGTATTTGCTCTTTTTATATTGATTGCTGAGCTTCTCGGTCGATTACTTAAGAAAAAAGACTATAAGAGTTTTAATTGCGTTTGGTCGGTAAAAAATATCGTTGAATTATTTGTTATATACACGGGCTTCCAAGCCCTGATGATATTTTTTAAAGGAGAGGTAAGTCAAAGCTCAGTTGAAGGGTTTGTATTATTTTGGTCTTTTCTTGAATATATATTTCTTATTGTTCTTGTCCTTTACTTTGTGCTTCAAGTTTATGAAGGTTCTTTACGTACTCTCGGGCTTATTACGGAAGATATTAAGAGAGACCTCGTGCTTTCACTGCAGTTTCTTGTGTATCTAGGTTTTGGGTGTGCCTTTCTCCATATTCTGCACGTGTATGAGTTTCTGAAACCATCATCGAAGATCATAGAAAGCGTTAGTTTAAAAACATTATTTGCCGGTGGAGCAGTTGCTTACGCAAAATGTTTTCTCGTACTTATTGTTTCCCCATTTGCTGAAGAAGTGTTCTATAGGGGTTTTATGTATCCGGTCGTGAGGAATAAGGTAGGACCAGTGATTGCGTCTCTGCTGATATCGCTTTTCTTTGCCTTTATCCATTTTGATCCACAATTTTTTGTATATATATTCATTTTGAGCTATGTGCTGTGTTATTTGTATGAAAAAGGCAGAAGCTTAGTCCCTCCCATAATAATACACAGTGTCTATAATCTATTGGTTCTTTTAGGTCTCTTCAACTATTAAATAAAAACTACAGACAACAGACATTAGACCAGAGACCAGAGACTCAAGACTAAGAAACATGTGCTTTAGCAAGTTAATTCCCATTATTATTTTTACTATAAGTAGTTTAAAAGTTGTTGAATTTTTGTCCGTGGTCTGTAGTCTCTGATCTCTGGTCTCTGGTCTGTTATTTATGTTGCATTTTTCCTGTCTTTGTATACAATGACCCCTCACAAACAATAACAAATACAAAAAAAGAGAGTGATTATGAGCAATCAATATGTAGAAAAATGGGTTGATGAAATGGCGCAGTTATGCATGCCCGATAATGTGTGTTGGGTTACTGGTTCTGAAGAAGAAAAAGATCGTTTAAGCCAGGAAGCATTTAAGACAGGTGAGCTGATTGAGCTCGATCAAGAAAAGTTGCCCGGGTGCGTATACCATCGTACCGCAATAAATGATGTCGCACGAACTGAACATCTTACGTTTATTTGCACTGAACAAAAAGAAACAGTCGGTCCGACTAATAACTGGATGCAAAAAGATGAAGCATATAAGAAATTAAGCGAGATATTCAGTGGGTCAATGAAAGGCAGAACAATGTATGTTGTTCCTTTTATCATGGGACCTGCCGGATCTCCTTCAAGCAAAGTTGGTGTCGAGCTCACAGACAGTATATATGTTGTATTAAACATGTGTATAATGACCCGTGTGGGTAAAATTGCTATGGATGAACTGGATGGGTCAGATAATTTTACACGGTGTCTTCACGGTAAGGCTGAGCGGGATATTGAGAAACGGTTTATCTGTCATTTTCCTGAAGATAACACTATTTGGAGTGTTGGGTCAGGATACGGCGGAAACGTTCTTCTCGGCAAAAAATGTCTTGCCTTACGTATAGCGAGTTATCTTGGTTATGAAGAGGGATGGATGGCCGAACACATGCTTATTTTAGGTGTTCAGGATCCAAAAGGCAACGTCAGTTATGTTGCTGCAGCATTTCCAAGTGCATGCGGTAAAACAAATCTAGCAATGCTTGTACCGCCGGAATCATTATCTGCAAAAGGATATAAGGTATGGACAGTAGGCGATGATATTGCGTGGATGCGTATTGGTGAAGATGGTAGAATATGGGCAATTAATCCTGAAGCAGGTTTCTTTGGTGTTGTTCCGGGAACAAGCCAAAAGAGTAATCCGAACGCGCTAAAAACGATACAAAAAAATACTATATACACGAATGTGCTTTTAAAAGATGATAAAACGGTATGGTGGGAAGGGCTTGATGGCCAACCGCCTGAAAAGGGCTTAGATTGGAAAGGTAATCCGTGGACATCGGCCTCAGGTGAAAATGGGGCGCATCCAAATTCACGCTTTACTGCTCCAGCGAGTCAATGTCCGTGTATTTCACCGGAGTGGGAAGATCCCAAAGGCGTGCCTATAAGCGCATTTATCTTTGGCGGCCGGAGAGCAAAATTAACACCTCTTGTATACGAATCATTTAATTGGCAGCATGGTGTGTTTGTTGGTGCAACCATGGCTTCAGAGACAACAGCAGCAGCAACACACGCAGTTGGTGTTGTAAGACGTGACCCTATGGCAATGTTACCGTTTTGTGGATACAATATGAGCGATTATTTTAGTCATTGGCTAAACATGGGTAAAAAGATCAAAAACCCGCCAAAGATCTTTAATGTAAATTGGTTTAAGACTGACGAAAATGATAAATTTATTTGGCCTGGATTTGGTGATAACCTGAGAGTTTTGGAGTGGATTATTGAAAGAGCCACTGGAGATGCTCCGTCAAAAGAAACTCCTATTGGTTATTTGCCAACAGAAGATGCACTTGATCTTAAAGGTCTTGATTTAGAAAAGGGTGTAATGGACACGTTGCTAGAGGTTAATAAAGAAGCGTGGCTGAAAGAATATGATGAGATCAGTGAGTTCTTTAAGAAGTTTGGAGATGAATTGCCGAAAGAAATGGCTGAAGAACATCAGGCGCTTAAAGATAGATTAAATAAATAATTGTAATAGAGATGCAGGAGAATATGATGGAAGCAGTAAGTCCTAATGTTGTAACACAGATAAAACTTGATGGAGTTAAGCTCTTTAAAGAAGGCAAAGTACGATCAGTTTTTGATCTTGATGATAAGCTCCTTATAGTTGCATCAGATAGGATATCTGCGTTTGATTATATTTTACCTGAAGGTATACCCTATAAAGCGAAAGTACTTACAAAAATATCTGAGCATTGGTTTAATTTCACGAAAGATATTGTGAAAAACCATCTTATTTCAACCGATGTAAGCGCTTTTCCAGGTGAACTAGAAAAGTTTAGTTCGATCCTTGACGGTAGATCAATGCTTGTTAAGAAGACCGAGCTTGTTCCTATTGAATGTGTTGTAAGAGGATATATATCCGGATCAGCGTGGAAAGAATATAAGAAGACTGGAACAGTATGTGGTGAAAAGCTTCCTGAAGGGTATGAAGAAAGCTGTAAGTTTGTGGAGCCTATTTTTACACCGGCAACAAAAGCTGAAGAAGGGCATGACGAGAATATATCTATTCAAACAATGAAAGATATGGTTGGTACTGAGATTACAGAAAAGCTTCAAAAAGCAAGTATTGAAATATATGCTACTTGTCACAAGAAGGCGTTAGAAGAAGGTATCATAATAGCTGATACCAAATATGAGTTTGGCATGCTTGATGGCGAGTTAATTTTAATAGACGAGCTGTTAACTCCTGATTCATCACGATTTTGGCCCGAAGATTCCTATCAGCCGGGTAGATCACAGGATAGTTTTGATAAACAATTTGTAAGAGATTATCTTGAATCAATAGAGTGGAACAAAACCCCACCGGTACCGCATTTGCCTGAAGATATCATTCGTAAAACGTCTGAAAAATATCAAGAAGCATATAAGAGAATAACGGGCTTAGACCTCAATCAGAAATAACAAATCTCCCTTTATATTTGCTTGTTCTCTGTGGTATACTATACACTCGTAATTGATATATAAAATGATATAGTACGTTTACACAAGAATATGAGCCGGTATGCCGACACTCACTAATCTAAAAGTTAATATACCACGTAATGAAGTGTTAAAAAGACTTCGATATCATCCTTCAAAAACGGATCCTCAAGAGAATATTGATAATCTTATTGATAATTTGATTGAAGATGCGTATATTTTGATGGAGCCAAAAGCTCTTTACAAAGATATTTTAATTGAAGAAAAGAGTGGCAATATAGTTACCTTGAAAGATTGCACATTTGTAATAGAGGGGGCAGAAATTGCCGGTTTATTGCAAAAGTCTCATAAGGTAGTATTGATGGCAGTAACGATTGGTCCGGACTTGCCGTTACGCTCACAAAGGTATATGCAAGAGAAAAAAGTAACTGAAGCAATGGTATTAGATGCTATTGGCTCAGAGGCAGTAGAAGCTTTAGCTGACAAGGTAAATGAGATAATAAGAACGAATGCGAATCTCGAAGGATGTGTGCTTACAAAGCGATATTCACCGGGGTATTCTGATTGGGCTATTACCGCGCAAAAAGAGTTATTGCATGTTCTTGGTGCGCAAGACATTGGTATACAGTTAAACCCAGCGTGTTTAATGATCCCTGAAAAGTCTATTAGTGCGGTGATAGGTTACAAGGAGAAATAAATATATTATGGAAAATATTTTACAGGTATTAAAGAAAAAGATTCTAGTGTATGACGGTGCGTTAGGAACGATGCTTCAGGAAAAGGGTGCTTTAGCAGGTGTGCGATCTCCGGAAGAGGTTAATCTTATCTCTCCTGATACGCTGAGAGATATACACAGAGAGTATATTGATGCAGGAGCTGATGTTATTGAGACAAATACCTTTGGGGTAAGCTCAATAAAGCTGAAAGAATTTGGTCTCGAAGACAAAATGACCGAAATAATCAAAAAAGGTATCCAGATAGCTGTTGATGCTGCTTCAGGTAAAGCGTATGTCGCCGCTTCGATTGGGCCATTGCCAAAGCAGCTTGAACCTTTAGGTGAGCTTACTTTTGATCAAGCGTACACGCTTTTTGCCGAACAGGTAAAAGTAATAGCTGACACAGGTGCAGACCTTATTCTCATTGAAACAATGAGCGATATAAAGGAAACGAAAGCCGCGGTTATTGCGGCAAAAGAGCATTCTTCACTTCCGGTGCAGGTGCAAATGACTTTTGATAAGGGTAAGTGGACTTTATCAGGAACGCCACCAGAGGTAGCAGCAGTTGTTCTCGGTGCATGTGGAGCTGATATTATCGGTGTAAATTGTTCTAGTGGTCCGGAAGAATTACTCTATACGGTTGAAATGTTGGGTAGATATTTTGATGGCTATATATCTGTTTTACCGAATGCAGGACTGCCTGAGCTGGTGGATGGGAAAACGATCTTTAGAGCGACTCCTGAATACATGGCTGAGTACGCTATCAAGTTTGCTGAAAGAGGAGTAAATTTGATCGGTGGATGTTGCGGGACAACCCCTGACCATATCAGGGCATGTGCTCAGGTGATTAAAGGAGCCAAACCGGTAGCCAGAGACTATATTGGCGGGTTTATGGTTGCAAGCCGAACACAAGTAGTGAGAGTAAGTGACGATACTATTCCTCTTGTTATAGGCGAACGCATTAATCCAACCAATAGAAAAGATCTATCTGCCGAGCTTAAAGCCGGTAAAATGACCCTATTAAAAAATGATGCTCTTACCCAGACAAAAAACGGGGCTTCAATACTTGATATTAATGTCGGTGTTCCCGGTGAAGATGAAGTGGCTCTAATGGGCAATGCGGTTTCTCAAGTGCAGAATACTGTTGGTGCAGCGATTGCTATTGATACAATGGATCAGCGGGCACTTGAAGAGGGTCTTAAAGAGTGTGCTGGTAAACCGCTTATAAATTCGGTAAATGGTAAAGCTGCCAGCATGCAGTCTGTTATTCCATTAGCTGTAAAATACGGGGCGGCACTCATTGCACTGACACTCGATGAAAAAGGTATCCCGACTGAAGTGAAAAAAAGGGTGGCGTTAGCACAGGTAATTATTAAAGAAGCTGAAGGAAAAGGTATCCGTAAAGATGATATACTCGTTGATTCTTTAACGTTAACGGTATCAAGTGAACCTGAAGGCGTCCGACTTACCCTCGATGCAGTTAAAGAGATAAAAGCACTGGGATACAAAAACAGCCTTGGAGTAAGCAATATTTCATTTGGGTTACCCGGAAGAAAATACATTAATGGAAGTTTTCTTTCAATGGCTATTGGTGCCGGGCTTGATGCTGCGATTATCAATCCAAATAACCAGTCTATGATGGATGCGTTTCTTGCTTCATCTGTGCTGGTGAACAGGGACAAACTAGCTGTGCAGTACATAGCGGAGATAAAAAAACGTGATATGCAAACAAGTGGTTCGCATATTGCAGAAAAGGGTTCGCAAAGCGGTTCTATCGATATTAAAGATAAACTTTATAATGCGATCTTGTACGGGCAGCGTGATGAAATAGCCGGATTAATTGATGAAGGAGTAAAAACCGGTTTGACTCCTATGGATATAAATATGAGCTTGCTGGTACCTGCTCTTGAGGAAGTAGGCAAGAAATTTGAATCAAAAGAATATTTTCTCCCGCAGCTGATTTTATCAGCTGAAACAATGCGTAAAGCCTTTGAACACGTTAAAACGTTTACTAATGGAGAGGATCAGGATTCAAGTAAAGCAAAGATTGTTATCGCGACAGTTGAAGGAGATGTCCATGATATCGGCAAAAATATTGTAATAGCGGTACTGGAAAATTATGGATATGAAATAATCGATCTTGGTAAAAGTGTTTCATCAAAAGAGATTATCGATACGGTAAAAGAACACAAAGCGGATATTGTCGGGTTGTCTGCATTAATGACGACGACAATGACCGAGATGAAAAAAGTGATCAGTGAGATAGGAGCTGCGGGACTTAATGTAAAAACGATTATTGGCGGCGCTGTTGTGACACCCGCATATGCAAAAGAGATAAAAGCTGATGCATATGCTAAAGATGCGATAGCGGCGGTAAGGATCATTAAAGATTTATTGTCTAAATAATAGTGCAAGTAATTATAAATGAGAAATATGTTAGTTTTTTTTAGGAATTTTAATATGTGTAGTGTGATTTTGTATTTATTTTTGATTATTTGAATTTGAGAATTTTAATTTGTTTAGGATTTAGGTTTTAGAATTTAGAGTTTATTTTAAAGGAGGATTTATGTATAGAGTATTAGTATTGTTTATGGCTATTATTTGTTTATGGCAAACAACTGGTTATGCTATGGCGCAAAAGGCTGTATCAGTTGTTGATAAAATAAATGTTATGCTCGTTGTCGAGAAACAAGGTGATAGCGCACTTCTTACGATAGAGGTTGCAAATATTAGTCCGGAAAAAGTGAACTGTACTTTTTTGTCCGCAAAGAAATATGATTTTATTATAAAAGATGCAAAAAGTAATATTATCTGGCAGTGGACACACAGTCGCCTTTTTTCTCAAGCGATACAAAAAGAATTTTTAGATAAAGGACAGGTGTTTATTTTTAGTGAGAAATGGGACTATAAGAACAATGAGGGGCAGCGGGTTACTCCGGGGAAGTATGGGGTTACTGGAGAGTTTTCTGTTATGCCGACAAGCATACTTACCGCACCTAAAGAGATTGACGTTTTAGAAGAAGATTTAAAAATTGCCGGTGGATATACTATAACAGGAACAATTGCTGTTATTGGCAGTGACATATATATAAATAGTGATGATGGTGTGACGTATAAGCTCGCTGGCAGTAGTGTAGATTTTAAAGATCAAAACGGTGATTATATTGCGGTTTTTTCTCCTGTAATACAAAATATTTCCGGTTCACAGTACCGGAGCATAACCATAAAAGATTTCAAGGTATATAACAGCAGAAAAGAATATAGCGGAATGTAATCCGGATATAATTCCGCAAACAAATTGTAGAGCGTATGAACGTTACTTGTATTGACATATATGAAGTAGAAATACCATTTAAAGTTTCATTTTCCCATTCTCTCAAAACACGCACTTCTTCTGAGAGTATTATCGTAAAAATTACCCTGGATAATGGCTCTTGCGGTTACGGAGAAGGCCTCCCGCGCGAGTATGTTACGGGTGAAACTACCCTATCTGTCGCACTTGATATAAAAGACAAACTGGCGCCATTTCTTATTGGTAAGTCATTTTCCTCGCTTCAAGAAGCACTCGATATATTTAAGAACAAAGATTACGAACATTTTAACGATTGTGGGAGCAGCGCTGTTTGTGCAGTGAGTACTGCCTTTTTAGATGCGGTGACTAAAGCCCATAATAAATCTATAGCGGATGTCATTGGTTCTCAAAAGAGGGACAAGATATTTTATACCGGGGTCATTTCGTCTGGTGAAATGAAAAAAGTGATTAAGTATGCGCTGCTATATAGACTTGGCGGGTTTAAGTATATTAAGCTTAAAGTAGGTACACCGGATGATATCGAAAAATTAAGAGTGGTAAGAAGGATTGTGGGTAAAAGCACTGATATACGGGTAGATGCGAATTGTGCTTGGAACTATGATCAGGCACGTGACATAATTGAGCAGATGAAAATATATGGTGTGAGTACAGTTGAGCAGCCGTTACCTAAAGAAGATATTGAAGGAATAAAAAAGTTAACACAATCCTCAGGTCTCTATATATCTGCGGATGAGTCTTTAACGTCAGTTAATGATGCCCGAATGCTTGCAAAAGATAAAGTATTCAATATGTTCAATATCCGCCTATCAAAATGCTCAGGCATCTTCGATGCTCTTAGTATTTACCATATTGCGAAAGAGAATAATATTAAGTGCCAGTTTGGCTGTCAAGTTGGGGAGACATCGATACTTTCTGCAGCTCAAAGGCATGTTGCAATGACACTTCCCGATGTAGATTATATTGAAGGGTCTTATTCCACGCATTTACTGAAAAGTGATATTGTTTTAAAACCTGTCAAATTTGGATATCGTGGTATCGGTCGCCCTATAGCTGGCACGGGCCTTGGTATTCAGGTAGATGAAACACTCCTAAAGAAATATACTACCAACACTCTCATATTAACATCATAAAATAAACCACCAAACCTAACCATACTCCTATACTAAATCACCTTCTAATGCAAATAAACACAATCTAAAACAACAATACTCAATTTATATCCACTGACGTGGTGGGACTTTAGTCCCAGTTTCACAAACAATTGGCATGCAATGTGATGAATAATATTATAGTATGCAGTATAAATATCGACAGGTGCAAATTAATTGGGCATAATGGAGATAAGGATAAGGGCAAAGTATGATATGCTACTTAAAATCTAATGTTGTGATATTTGTTGTTTCATTCTTGTTAACAACAGCAATACCTGTGTGTCTTGGAGCTAGCTGGGAAAAATACATGCAAAAGCCCAAAGATACACAGAAGAGTATACAGAATAATTTAGATAAATATCGGAACGTAAATCAGCTCAAAATAGCCTGGAAACCTCCAGCTCAAAAGCAACCAATCAATATTCAAGAGCAGTTAAATAAATATAGAAACATAAATCAGCCCACAAAAGTTTATAAAGCGTCGCCCCCTCCTCCAAAAAGACCGCCCAACATTAATCAACAATTACAGCAAAACCGCTTTGTGCCAAAACCTACAGTTAAACCAAAGGCTCTTACAGACCAACAAAGACGGGAACAATTTCAGAAACAAATGGAAGAGTATGCAAAAAAGATGCGGGTGCCAAAGATACAACCGGCAACTAAAACCAAGATAAATGTGCAGCCCGCAAAAAATATCCCTGTTCAGAAGAAACTTGATGTAAAGAAACCGACAGTGATTGTAAAGCCGCCTCCAAATAATACGAATGCTAAAAAGGTGGCCGGAAATTTAGGTAATACTATTGGTGCCATGCTCGGCCTGTATCCAAAGGCAAAAGAGATCGCAAATTATTTTGGAGATATTACTAAAACAATTCTTGCAATGAAACCTGAGATAAAACTTGAGCCGAAAAAAAAGAACGAGCCGGGCAAAGATTTTATGGATTATTTAAATCAAATCAAGGATCAAGGAATGAATCTTGCCTTGCAAGCAGGCCAGTGGATGCATAAAAATGACCCTGCTAAGTCTTCTAAGTCTGTAAAAAAGCAGTCGGCAAAGCCAATTAAACCTGATAGAGATTTTGCAGACTATATGGGAATGACAGGTAAAAAAGTAGTTGAACTATATAAAAAAGCCGGTGATAAAACTGTAGAAATGAATAAAGAGGCAAATAAATGGATCAAAGATAATCCTAATAGTGCAAAAACATTATTTACTGAAATTGAAAAGTACAGAACCGCTATTAAAGTGGAACCCTATAAAGAGGGTTTTGCTGATAAATTCGCAAAGTATGGTGGATATGGCATAAAAGCAATTGATATTAGCTTGGGTAAAATGAAGGATGTGGCTGAGAAATCTGGGGCAGGGGTAGCAGCCCATGGTGTTGTTGCAGGATATGAGGTTTTGAAGGGTGCCGGGTCATCTGCGAGTCAAGCAACAATCGATTATGATAAATTAGCTGAAGCAGGAAAGATAGACCCTAAAAAAGTAAGTAAGACTATGTTTGTAATGAAACAATTATATGCTGGCGCTGTAGACGGTGGACAGAATTATATAGCAGGTGAAGCCGGATTTCGTTCAACAGGTAAGTTTACCGGAGAATTGACTGGGGTTGCTAAAGAAGTAACTGAACAAGTAGTGGGTGACCTTGCAACAAAAGGTTTTAAAGCAGTGGGGCAAGATATTGTGGGCACAGCTGGTGAAAAAAAACCTAAAGAAGATCATGGAGTCAGTAGTTTTGGTCAGGCGTTGTTTGCTGCCGCTAAAGACAAAAATAGTGCAGTATCAAAAGATTCAAAGAAACCGACTGCTCCCCAAAAGAGCTCATCAAAGGTTTTAAATGGGCAACTTGTTATGTCGGATAGTCGGGGACGAAGCGCTATGCAAACCGCACATTATTGTTATTCTACGGGGCAGTACTCTAAAGCGATTACATTTTTTAGTAAAGAGATAGCGGTAAATCCTGACAATAAAGCAGCGTTAATATTTCGTGCTCACTCATATAGTAAAACAGGCGATGATGTAAATGCGTTAAAAGATATTGAAAGATATAAAAATGCCGGTGGAGTGTTTGATGATCATAGTTATAAAGTTGTAGCTGAAAGAGTCAGTGCAGAAGATAGAGCGAAAATACGAGCTGAGTCTAATAAGAATGCGCCTAAAAAGGTTGTAAAGTCGACGCATGGAATTTCTAAGGTATGTCTAAATTATTATAAGAAAGGGCTTACATGTCTTGCAAAAAAACAATACCAAGAAGCTGGCAATTATTTTACTCAAGCATCTGGCGCAAGTTCTGGTAAGAGACACCCAGAGTCATTTAATAAAAAAGTAATGGATATGCGTTCGCATGCCTATAGGAAAGATCCAAGCTATGTCTCAAAAGCGAAAAAAGAATTAGAGCTCTTAGGTGTTACCGTTTCTTTGGATGAAGAAGAAGTGTTAGTGGTGGCTCAAAAAGAAGCGGAAGAGGTTTTGGAAGCTCAGAATGTTGCCCAGAGGCAGAAAATAGCAGCAAAGAAGGCTGTTGGGGAAGCCGCAGATAAAAGAACAACGGAGGAAACAGCAGCTAAAAAATTTCGAATAAAAGGGGTTAAAGATAGGGGTATAAATTCGTCAATTTATAGTACGCAGGGACAAATAAAGTATAAACAAAAGAAATATACACAAGCTATTTTATGTGCTACTAAAGCTTTGCAGTTAGATCCTTCTAATAGTACTGCATTGTTAATACGTTCGCGGTGTTATAAAGCGCAGGGTGATTATATAAATGCTTTAAAAGACTTAGATGCTTATAAAAACTTTGAAGGTAAGATTACTTCTGATTATCAGGAGGTAGCGGCAAAAGTTGGTGATGATTGTATATATGCCTTAAAAGATTTAGACTCCGATAAAAGCATAGGAGGGAAGATTGCTTTACAGGAGGAAAAAGAGCCAGCGGTAAAAGTTGTTGAGGAAGATATAAAAGAAGTGAAACCGGCAGCCCAAAGAAAAACTAAAGATAATGAAATGGTGGTATCAATACTTAACGAAGCATCAAAAAAATGGGCAGTAAAAGCGCCGAAGAAAACTGTTCAAAAATCTGAGCAAAAGACTATTGATGCAAAAAGGAAAGCTCAAAATAAACCGACAGTAATCTCTAAAAAGAAAAACATTAACCCTCAGCTGTCAAAGGCACAGGCCCTTGCTTTGGCTAAAAACTTAATAAGAAGATGGTCTGTAAGTCCTAAAAAAAGCACACCAAAACCGGTTGTAAAACAAAAACCTGAGGTTCATAAGATAGAAGTTGTACAGAAACCACAATCAGCGCCGCCAAAAAATGTAGCACATGCAATAGAACAAATTGCTGCACTTGAGGAAATTAATCTTTCAGGCGATAATAAAGGTATGCTGAAAAGTTACCGTTATGCGACAAAAGACGGAGATGATGTTTTAGGTATAACGCGTAGTGAAATTGAATATGTCAAAGATGACGAGTCTGGAAAAATGGTAGCGACTGGATACATCGAGACGGTTAAGGATTCTGATGGTAGAGATTATAAGACAATCGAAAAAGTTGGTATTGAGTATGATAAAAATGGAAAAGAAAAGAGTTATCAGCAAATAGTATCAATAAAGGATGGAAAAACAGGAGAAGAGACAAAAGTACTTACCGTTGTGAAGGATGGTACGGTAGAAGCCGAAGCAACGACAAAGTTAGACAAAAATGGTAATGAAATTAATGCCTCTTCAGGAAATGATGTAAAATGTAAAGAAGCATTAGTAGCTTTGCGCGGGCAAAATAATACGGTAAGAGTCATAAAAAGAGCGGGCGGTTCATCAAAATCTGCGCGTGAGATGGCGTGGAAACGGTTTAAAAAAGGCATGGCTACATTAAAGAAGGATTTTGCAAAGATCGATGCGTCTTTGAGAGCCCAAAAGCGTAAATATGATAAGGTTGTTGATAAGAGCCATGCTCAGAGTATTACTCAAATGCAAAATGCCGCATCAGTAAAAGGTATGGATAAGAGAAAGGGTGAACGTAGAGAAAAGCAAAGAAAGATTAAATAGCTCGTATATAAACAAACATAGTATTCAATTTTGGGCGAGCCTGATGTGCTTGTCCTTTTTTTTGTCTTAATATAAAACTCACAATACAAACAAATACTATTTAATGCAATTCTATCCCCTTTATATACACCGCGTAGGTGGAATAGCCCCTGATCCACCTACGCGGTGGCGAAGCGCGGGGAGAGACAGAATTGTAAGAGTGTTCAAAAAAGTACCGCCTAATAATATTTTTCCTCTCAGATACCGATGGTTGTAAGAGTCTTATGTTAAATAATATACGGTGTATTTCTTTCTCTTTATTGTGAGTTGGCAAGGTTTATGCATTACTCCTTTGTTAAATAAATAAAAAGGAGGAAAGAAATGAAAAGAATACGACAAAGAACAATAGTTAAGTTTTCGGTTATTGTTATGCTTGCGGTTTTTTTTATGACGATGGCTGTAGTAGGGAAATTGCTTGCGTTTGACTGTAATCAGAGTAGAGATTATTCTATTGATACCTGTAAGCCCCCGAGCAATAAGTCTACACGTAATAATTCTGCGATACATATAGCAAAACTTGTGAAAGCTGAAGGAATTGTATCAGACATAAAGAAATCTACAGCTAAAATTGAAAGAAAAGCAAAAAAGCGGACGAAGTCAACCAGTTATGCTTTGCAAACTAAACTTGCTGAAATACGAAAAAACACAAAATCTTTGCGTAACCAGAAATTTCAAGGGAAAGATCTTCTTGCTTCCAGAAACAGTGAAACCCTGGGGAAACTGTCATGGAATGATGTGGCTCAGCCACCTCGCGCTAAGAAGTTTTTAGCAAATATGGCCGGAATGTACCAACAAAAGACGTGCTGTAATGATGAAGTAGAAATGAAGTTACCCGGTGACTATGTATCCGAGGCGGATAAAAAGGATAAGGGTTTGCGAAAAGTTCAAAAATTTTCATCGAGACGTTCCGATACAGTGTTATCAAGAAATACGAACTCATCTCAGTGCGAGTCAGTATATGTCCCGCTCTATAAAAGTGAAATAATACATGACAAGAAAAAGGACTTTGAAGCGCAGAAAACAAAGGCATTATCTTATCTAGACCGCAAGGTGAATTCTATTGCCAGAGATAAAGATGAAGAAAATTCGAATATGGTGCAGGATGAGGATATTTTTATGCCGCAATTTAAGCCACAATTCACACATATTACCTATCGTAAGAGCAAAGCGCAAAGAGATCAAAGCATACAAGATCTTGTAAATAGGAGAGCTAAAAAGAAAATACGATTAAAATTACCACGGAAAATTATTGTATCTTCAGTTGTGGGTATCAATTCAAGGATACATATGAAAAAGAATAATACAAAAAGTGATATTAAATATGCAAAAACTCAAAAAGCTGAAAAAAGGTTAACAGGGTTTTAGATAAAACTACTCCGTAATGTAGCAATAATTTCATTGGATAGCAGATATGTTCTAATATAGAGCATATCTGCTATTTCTTTGTTTTCGCTACAACTTCTTATGTTGTGTCAAGTTGTTATCGTAACTATGTTTAAGTAAATAGTGTAGTTTTGTTAAAATATGGAATGTAAATTGCTTATTCAACATAAGTAGATGGGTATGTTTACATGTATTTGTATATAGCATCAGTGATTGCGCGAAAGTGAGAGATCTGATGCGAGAGGCTCCGGATAAGCGAAAAAAATGGGGGCAATAGCAGAAAAACAAGACTGGCTAATTTTACTTAAACTGTATTTTATGTGGACAAGTAAAGTGTATGTTCTGAAATGGAGCACCAGGTGATTTACTGAAATTGAGGGAATGTACAGGCGTGATGTGCAATTAACTTATCAAAGGGGTGTTACGAGCAAAAGAAAAAAGATCAAAATGATGGCATGTATTATGCTTAATAATAAATTAGCTCTTTCAAAACTAAACAAAATTAAAGTTCGATGGACCTTGACAAAGAAGGCTATATAAATTACAATGATATCGGAACTTTAAAGGAAAAAGGCAATTCTCGTCTTGATGAAGCGGGAAGCGCAAAACTACAGACCCAAGCTATGGGAAGCTGAGTTGCCCTTGATTCGTTAGAGAATGTTTCAAAGGCCGACTCGAGCTTGGTAGCTTGAACCGGCCTTTTTTGTGAGAGGTAAAAATATGAAAATAGGAAAAACAACTTTTTAAACAACCAAATATATAGAGGTGAAGTTATGAAAACCAATTATACCATTACTAAGATTCTGTTCAGGAAGGGAGTGTCGCTAGTTACTGCGCTATCGTTCATGTGGGCAAATGTCTTTTGGACAGTGCCGATACTTGCAGCGCCAGGCGATTATTATGGTAACCGTAGCACAGATGCGCGAAAAGCGAAGACCGGGCGATTCAGTAGGTCTGCGGTAATAAAAAGAATCGAGCGCGAAAAGGCTAAGGCAAACAAAAATAGGGATATTAGCAAAGGCATCAAAGCGATAAATAAGCAAAAGGCTGAGACTCGCAAAGCTAACTACGACGCCGAGCAAAAGACGCGCGAATCTGATATGAAACGTATGCGGGCGTTGAAAGAGTTTGAGGCGTACGCTAAATCGAAATCTAAAACGACCCGTCGCAAGCGTGGAAGCCGCAAAGGACCGGGAGGGTCAACTGTTGTCACTAATTCGCGGGGGGATACTGTCCAGATCCTTAATCAGAAAAATATGAAAAAGGACGGAAGCTTTACTGTTTCCAACACCTATGGTCTTGGCGGCCCCAGTAGCGATATGTCATATGTAAAGTCTGCCGGCGGTGGTCCATGGCTATTGGCCGGTAAGATAACAGACGTAATTGGTTCTGATGGGGGACAGGTTTCAAAGACAGTATTTACGGCAAAATATTATGAGAGATCAGGAGCCGTTGATAACCTGCGTGAGACCAAAGCAGATGAAATGAGTGAATTTACTGAGACGACAACAAATTATTTGACAGGCGAAGAAACCTCGGTTCACCGTAGTAATATTGCATACTATAATGATAAGGCAACCGCAGCAAATAAGGGATATTTGAAGGGGCAGGTTGCGAGCTATACCGAGATACAAAAATCAAACCAAGCGCCAAATGCTCCGACACATGTGCAGCGATCATGGATTACGTACGCGGATAAAGATCCAAAGAATAAAGTAAAAGGTGTTTCTCAAAGCGTGCTGATGACTGGATATGATGATACGTCGAAACAAATGTTTATACGGCCTACCGGTATCACTAACGGCCCGGAAACTAAGACACAGAGAAGAAATATTGCCTATGATAAAGAAGACAGAATGGTCAGCTATGATAATACGAGTAAAAGCAGAGGGATTACGACGACCGAAAAATATAAAGTCACTGAATATGACAAGAGAGACAGGGTAAAAAGTTTTGTCAGTGAGCGTATTGACGCAGGCGTTCGCTCAAAAGAAACACGAACGAATATTGCTTATAACAATGTTTCAGATCAGATGCTTTCATATACCAGTTCTGTCCAAACCGGATCCGGCACAAACATTGTTACCGCACTGACAAATTTTGCGGCAAAAAGTTACGATAACGTTGGCCGCATGGCGACATGGACATCAACTGAAACGCTTGGCGGAATAACGACAGTAACATCACGAGACAACACCGTTTTTGATAAGTTTGGTTTGACGACAAGTACTCAGGAAACATCAACGATTGGTAATATGGTCACCAAAACCAATCGGAACAATGTCTACAACTTTAGCGGAATGAGTGCCGGATATACGGAAACAGTCAGAGAGAGCGGTTCATACGTTGATAAGAACGGCAAAACCGTTAAACTGAATAATATTTTCACAAACAAGCAGTCAGGCGTTACGTATAACGCACAATTCCAGATGACCGGATTCAAACGTGAAACAAAGGATATACTTGGCGTTAAAACATCTTCCGCGCGATCAGGTATTACGTACAATGCCGCTGGTGTAAATGCAGGACTTATGAGCGGTTTTACGGAAAAGAGCGTTGGTGCGCAAGGGTCTGAAGCTGAATATACACAGATCGGCATTACCTATGATGAGCGCGGGAATATAAAGGGCAATTGTGAGAAGGGTGTTAGAGACGGTAACGAGTATGAAATGGTTAGAGAGGATATGAAGTATGATGCGCGCAGCAGGATGATCCACTCAAAAACAACCAATATTGATGAAGACGGGTTGATCATTGATCAGCCATTAGTTGATATTACCGCATATGATGTGAGAGGAAATGTTCTTTCACAGTCAATGGAAACCTATATAGAAGAGATCAATGCCGCCGGGGATCGCATACCCGGTAAGATGGAGCTTATTGACAAGAGCTTTACTGAAAACTTTGATTATGACGGCAGAGATAACGCGCACGAGTCAACAAGCGATTCGTGGGTATTTAATCCTGAGACAAAGGCGCTTGAGCCTGATTCACGCACAGAAACATCAACGGCTAAATTTGATAAGTATGGAAATGCGCTTGAACAAAAGATCCTTTCAAAAGGCGCGAAACTCGATCCAAAGTTTGATGTTGTTCTGGTCGCAGGAAAACCTGTGTGGGAAGACATTGAGCGTCAGGATATCATTAATAAGAATTTTGTTAAAGGTGTTCCAGAACTATCAGAAACACTGACAAGTATTTATGATCCCGCAGTAAGTAAATATCTTCCATCAGATTATAAGATTATACAATCAACGTTTGATCCAAAGACAGGTGATGCGATCAAGCAGGTTATAGATACGTTTACAGCATCTACCGATGCTGCCGGTAATGTAGTTATTGTACCGATGGCAGGAGGCGCGGTAGGTGGAATTGGCGGAGCGGGAGTTGGTGTAGGCGGAGTTGGTGTAGGCGTAGGTGGAGTTGGTGCCGGTGGCGTTGGCGGTGTAGGCGTAGGCGGAGTTGGCGTAGGTGGAGTTGGCGTAGGTGGAGTTGGCGTAGGCGGTGTTGGTGTAGGTGGCGGTGGCGTAGGTGTAGGTGGTGCAGGTGGCGTTGGCGTAGGTGGTGTGGGCGGTGTAGGCGGAGTTGGCGCAGGAGCAGGAGTTGTTATAGCTGTAGTCCCGCCATCTGCTTTAAAGCCGACAGTAGATACAAGCGGTTGGAGCGCTAAAAGTAAAGCTGATCTTATAAAGTTGGCCGCTGATTTTTCGAAAAAGGCAAAAGATACAAATGATCCTACCCAGTACAGGAATGCTCTTGCCGCTGCACGAACAGCACTGGCCATGGCATTAAAACCTCCAGCAGGAGTGACGGTTAACTGGACTGATGTGTCAAACGCATTAAAGGAACTGAACTCGATTGTAAAAAGTGTTCCAGCCAATGAAACAGCTGCTTATAAAAATATTGTTGAGAAAGCATATTTCGATGCGTTAGGAAAAGCCTTGGTGACAAAAAGTTTTAGAGGGTACCGCACACTCCAACGTGTTGGCAGAAGGACAAGAAATTATCCCGCTCAGCTTGCAAAGCTTCTTGTTTATAAAAGCCGTTTAGGCTATAGAGACCGCAGAAATGTAAATAAGGTTATTAAAGAAATGCAGAGGATTGAAGCTAATCCGAATGATTATGTAGTTCTTTCCGATGCCGCTAAGAATATTTCAAAAGCCATGCCGTATTTTGGCGAGTACGCGTCACGTGCAATGGAAAAGGCATTGGGAATAGTTATTGATACAAATAATTCTGCAGGAATAGCGCAGATAACAAAAGATATGGTTGAAAGCAAAGATTACCGGTCACTGGCAACTGCCGGAAAGAATCTGATAGAAAAAGATGCAGGAAAATATGGAGCCAAGGTACTCGGATTTTATAATTCTATACTGGCCGAAGCGGCCAAACTTCCATCAGCGACAGATGCAGAGAAGAAGTCCCGAGATGAACTGCTTGGAGGGCTTACCAAAGCCTATAGTGATATAAACGCGTGTAAAGAATATAGCGCAAAGATCTCTGCTATGCGTGTTGCCGGAACGATATCAAACGACGAAGCTAACAAGGCTCTTAATACAATCTTGAATATTGCTGTATCAAAGAATGAACCCGGTAATGCGGGGATAATACTTGGAGCATATCTTGATATCAATGATGCGGGAATAAAGGGAAGAAAAAAACAGATAACCGCCCCTGACGGAAAGACAAAGATTGATGTAACAGTCGACACTTCATTTATGTCTGATGGTAAAGGAGGATATACAACGGTTGATGTAATACAAAAAACGGCAGTAGGTTGGACAGATTTAAAATTTGGGAAAGAGGTCGCAGGTGTAGTAACAGTAATAAAGCCGGCTTCATCTCAAAAAGTTACTACGGTAACCATAGATAATAAAAGCTGGACAATAGAAGGTGGCGGAACGGATGCGACAGGCAATTATTTAACTGTTACTACTGGAACAGGTACATCTAAAGAAACGAAAACAATCAGAAAGGTGCCGATTAACGGTGTTGATTGGAATATTGACACATCGACAAAAGATGCTTTAGGTAAAGATGTATGGAATATAGGCCTTCCGGCGGAATCGTATGCTATTAATGTTTCTGCGGATCTTGCGTTGAATTTATTAGGAAGTGCGATTGATAAAGCAAAAACTGTTGGTATAGGTGTTGGTGTCATATCTCCTGAAGCAGCAGCTGCCGCGTCTGGAGCAGCAGCCCCAGCAGCAGCAGTAGTTCCTGGAGCGGCTGGCGGAGTCGGAGTAGGTGCTGGCGGAGTTGGAGTAGGTGCTGGCGGAGTTGGAGTAGGTGCTGGCGGAGTTGGAGTAGGTGCTGGCGGAGTTGGAGTAGGTGCTGGCGGAGTTGGAGTAGGTGCTGGTGGAGTTGGAGTAGGTGCTGGC